>NZ_JBHXRL010000005.1:184017-431729 GCF_042717315.1 Streptomyces sp. NPDC058650 | reverse complement strand
GTTCGGGGGGCCCCCCCCCCCCGGGGCGCGCGCGGGGGGGGCGCGGCCCCCGGCCCCCCCCCCGGGGGGGGGCCGCCCCCCCCCCCCCGCCCCCGGGGGGGGGGGGGCCGCCCCCCCCCCCCCCCCCACCACCTGGCTACGGATTACTGCTGGTTGATGCGCTCGTTGATGACCTTGTCGGCGGCCTCGCCGGCAGCCTTGGCGTCCTGGCCCTTCAGGACCTTCGTCATGAAGTCCTTGATCGGGTTCGGGGCGGTCTCGACGTTCGCCCAGCCCGGGGTCACCGGGGTGACCTTGCCGGAGACGGCCGAGGCGGCCATGGACTCGGCGAAGGAGCCGGCGGCCGGCTTGAACTGCGCGCCGTCCTGGTTCGGGAGCAGCGCGCCCTCGGTGGCCTTCGCGTACGTCGTCATGTGCTCCTTGCCGGCGGCGAGGGCCAGCCACTCCTTCGCGAGCTCCTTGTTCTGGGAGCGCTCGGCGATGGCGAGGTTCGAGCCGCCGAGGAAGACGGAGCCCGGCTTGTCAGCGGTCTTGCCCGGGATCGGGAAGTAGCCGAAGTCGGCCGTCTTACCGGCCTTCTTCATGGCGTCGATCGCGCCGCCGGCCTCCCAGCCGAGACCGATCCAGGACGCCACGCCGCCCTTGGGGACGACGTCGGTGGACTGCTGCGGGGTCGCCTCGTCCTTGTCCTTCGGAGCGGTGGAGAAGGACGCCAGCTCCTTGTAGAAGTTCACGGCGTTGACGGCCTCGGGGGAGGACAGGTTGCCCTTCCACTTGTCGCCGTCCTTGACCGCGAGGTCGCTGCCCTCGTCCCAGATGAGGCCCGCGAGGACGTACCAGCTCTGGCCGGGCAGGTAGATCGCCTGGCCCTTCGGGTCCGCGGCCTTGAGCTTCTTCAGACCGTCGATCCACTCGGCGCGGGTCTTCGGCGGGGTGACACCGGCCTTCTTGTAGGCGGCCTTGTCGTAGATGACGACGCGGCTCGCGGCGTACCACGGGGCGGAGTAGAGCTTGCCGTCCAGCTCGTTGGAGGCGACCATGCCCTTGTTCCAGGCGTCGTAGCCGAGCTTGGCCTTGTCACCCGTCAGGTCGGCGAGACCGCCGGTGACCGCGTAACCGGCGGTCTGGGTGTTGCCGAGCTCCAGGACGTCCGGCGGGGTGTCCTCGGAGAGGGCGGTGGTGACCTTCTCCTGGATGCCGTTCCAGACCTGCTTCTCGACCTTGACCTTGACGCCCGGGTGCTTGGCCTCGAAGGCCTTGTTGACCTCGGCCATCCACGGGTCCGGGGCGGAGCCGTCCATGACCCAGACGGTCAGGGTCTTGTCGCCACCGGCCGCCGGCTTGCCGGCGTCGGACTCCTTCTTGCCGCTGTCCGAACCACACGCAGCAATAGAGACCATCATGCCCGCGACGCCGATCGCCGCGATGAGCTTGCGCTTCACGCCACCCTCCTCAGGGATGCCTGCAACCCCTGCCCACCGCGCGAAGACATACGTCGGGTAGTGCTCGTGGGGCTGGGAGCTGGTCTTTAATGGTTTAGACCAGTACCCGGAGCTTGGCCTAGACCTTTAGGGGTGTCAAGGGTGTATAAGAAGGGCAGTCGCGTCCGTTATCGGACCGACACCTGAGGTAGGGCGACGACCCGTGACCGGTCCGTGCCACCATGTGAGCCGCTACAGACGGAGGAGCCGGTGACGGCAGCAGCACAGGAGTCGGGAAGGCAGGCCATGGCCAGGGACGCGGGCAGCACGGAACCGGAGGCCGGGGTCGCCACTCGCACCGCGCGCGTGCCCAAGTACTACCGACTGAAGCGGCACTTGCTCGACATGACGGAGACCCTGCCGCCCGGCACACCGGTTCCGCCGGAGCGCACGCTCGCCGCCGAGTTCGACACCTCGCGCACCACCGTGCGCCAGGCGCTCCAGGAGCTGGTCGTCGAGGGCCGCCTCGAGCGCATCCAGGGCAAGGGCACCTTCGTGGCGAAGCCCAAGGTCTCGCAGGCCCTGCAGCTCACCTCGTACACGGAGGACATGCGCGCCCAGGGCCTTGAGCCCACCTCGCAGCTCCTCGACATCGGGTACGTCACCGCCGACGACACGCTCGCCGGACTGCTCGACATCTCGGCCGGCGGCCGGGTGCTGCGCATCGAGCGGCTGCGCCTGGCGAGCGGTGAGCCGATGGCGATCGAGACCACCCACCTTTCGGCCAAGCGCTTCCCCGCGCTGCGCCGCTCGCTGGTGAAGTACACCTCGCTGTACACGGCGCTCGCCGAGGTCTACGACGTGCACCTCGCCGAGGCCGAGGAGACCATCGAGACCTCCCTCGCCACCCCCCGCGAGGCCGGTCTGCTCGGTACGGACGTGGGCCTGCCGATGCTGATGCTTTCCCGCCATTCCCTGGACGCCCAGGGCGAGCCGGTGGAGTGGGTACGGTCCGTCTACCGCGGCGACCGGTACAAGTTCGTGGCGCGCCTCAAGCGGCCCAACGGCTGAGCGGATCCGCACGCCTGACGAGGAGGGTCGCCGAAGTCCCGGCGGCCCTCCTCGTTTTCGTGTTCCAGGGGATTCACTTCCGTTATACGGACAGGGGTTCCGCGGAGCGTAAGCGTCCCCTAGATTTCCCCAGCATTACCGAGGTGATCAGCGAGGGGACGAAATCGCCATGTCAGAGGCGTCAGAGGTGCCGGAAGCGGCAGAAACGGCACAAGGGAAACAACCCGTCATCACCCCCCTGCGGGTGGTGATAGCGCTCTGCCTGTTCGCGCCGTTCGTGGCGATGCTCTGGGTGAGCTCCTACGCGAAGGCCGAACCGCTCTTCGCGGGCATCCCGTTCTTCTACTGGTACCAGATGCTCTGGGTGCTCGTCTCCACCGCGCTCACCATGATCGCGTACAAGCTGTGGCAGCTGGACCAGCGAGGCCGCAAGGGAGGTGACGTGCGATGAAGGACGTGACCGGCGTGAACGGCGTCGCGCTCGCCGTATTCATCTTCTTCTTCCTGGCCGTCACGGTCATGGGATTCCTCGCCTCGCGCTGGCGCAGGGCCGAGAACGAGAACAGCCTCGACGAATGGGGCCTGGGCGGCCGGTCGTTCGGCACCTGGGTGACATGGTTCCTGCTCGGCGGCGACCTCTACACCGCGTACACCTTCGTCGCCGTCCCGGCGGCCATCTACGCGGCGGGCGCGGCCGGCTTCTTCGCCGTCCCGTACACGATCCTGGTGTACCCGCTGATCTTCACCTTCCTGCCGCGCCTCTGGTCGGTCTCGCACAAGCACGGATACGTCACCACCTCCGACTTCGTGCGCGGCCGCTTCGGCTCCAAGGGCCTGTCGCTCGCGGTCGCCGTCACCGGCATCCTCGCGACCATGCCGTACATCGCGCTCCAGCTCGTCGGCATCCAGGCCGTCCTGGACGTGATGGGCGTCGGCGGCGGCGAGACCACGCACTGGTTCATCAAGGACCTGCCGCTGCTCATCGCCTTCGGTGTCCTCGCGGCGTACACGTACTCCTCGGGCCTGCGCGCCCCGGCGCTCATCGCCTTCGTCAAGGACACCCTGATCTACATCGTCATCGCCGTGGCGATCATCTACATCCCGATCAAGCTCGGCGGCTTCGACGAGATCTTCGCCAGGGCCGGCGAGGCGTACGCGCAGACCAACGAGGCGACCGGCAAGCCGCGCGGCTCGCTCGTCCCCGGCGAGGCCGGCCAGTGGACGTACGCGACGCTGGCGCTCGGCTCGGCGCTCGCGCTCTTCATGTACCCGCACTCCATCACGGCGACGCTGTCCTCGCGGAGCCGTGAGGTGATCCGCCGCAACACCACGATCCTGCCGCTGTACTCGCTGATGCTGGGCCTGCTCGCGCTGCTCGGCTTCATGGCGATCGCCGCCGGGATCCAGGTCAAGAACGGCCAGCTCGCCATCCCGCAGCTCTTCGAGACCATGTTCCCGGACTGGTTCGCGGGCGTCGCCTTCGCCGCGATCGGCATCGGCGCGCTCGTCCCGGCCGCGATCATGTCGATCGCCGCGGCCAACCTCTTCACCCGCAACATCTACAAGGACTTCATCAAACCGAACGCGACCCCGGCCCAGGAGACCAAGGTCTCCAAGCTCGTCTCGCTCCTGGTGAAGGTCGGCGCGCTCGCCTTCGTCCTCACCATGGACAAGACGGTCGCGATCAACTTCCAGCTGCTCGGCGGAATCTGGATCCTCCAGACCTTCCCGGCGCTGGTCGGCGGTCTCTTCACCCGCTGGTTCCACCGCTGGGCGCTGCTCGCCGGCTGGGCCGTCGGCATGCTCTACGGCACGGTCGCCGCGTACGGCGTCGCGAGCCCGACACAGAAGCACTTCGGCGGTTCCTCCGCCGAGATCCCGGGCATCGGCGAGATCGGTTACATCGGTCTCACCGCCTTCGTCCTCAACCTCGTCGTCACGGTCGTCCTGACCTTCGTCCTCAAGGCCGTGAAGGCCCCCGAGGGCATCGACGAGACCTCCCCGTCGGACTACACGGCCGACGCGCCGTCCCGCACGGCGAAGCCGAAGACGGACCCCACGGCGGACCCGAAGGTCGGCGCCGGAGTGCACTGACCTCGCGGTACGACGCAGGGGCCCGGGATCTCCGCCAGGAGACCCCGGGCCCCTGCGCGTGCCCTTCGAGGCAGACTGGCTCCATGGACTTCACGATCAGGGCGGTACGGCCCGAGGAGTACGAGGAGCTCGGGGAACTCACCGGGCTGACCTATCTGAACGACGGGCTGCTGCTCCACGGCGAGGACGACTTCTATCTGGCCATGCTGCGCGACACGGCCCGCCGGGCCCGCGAGGCCGAGGTGCTCGTCGCCGTCGACGCGGACGACCGGATCATCGGCGGGGTGACCTTCGCCCGGGGCGACACCACCTGGGCGGACATAGCCGTCACCGGCGAGGCCGAGTTCCGGATGCTCGTGGTCGCGCCCGAGGCCCGCGGCAGGGGCGTCGGAGAGGCGCTCGTACGCGCCTGCGCCGACCGCGCGGGCGCCGCGCCGGAGTGCGCGCGGCTCGTGCTCTCCACGGACGCGAAGATGGTCTCGGCGCACCGGATCTACGAGCGGATGGGCTTCGTTCGCACCCCTGAGCGGGACTGGGATCCGGTTCCCGGCCACCGGCTGAGGACCTACGCCCTGGAGTTCTGACACCCCGAGGACAGCAGGGCGACACAACATGTGGTGGGTTCCGCGAGCGGCGCCCACCACATGTATGCTCGTCCTCGTTGTCGACGCAGGGAAATCCGGCGCGAATCCGGAACTGTCCCGCAACGGTGTGCTTCGTACCCATACGCGCGTACGAGGTGAGTCCGAGGACCTGCCGACAGCACACCCGGTCCTTCCGTTCCGGGTGTCACTGACGTCCGGGCCTCGCGGAGTGGGCCGGTGGACGCGGCGCATCCGGTACGGGTGCCCGCCTGCCCGCCTTCCCCCGCCGCGGCCCCGAGCCGAGCGAGGGAGAGCCCCACGTGACCATCGCGCCCGCCGATCCGGCCACGGCGATCGAGAGCGACGGACCCGGCACCATGCTGCTGCGGACCCTGACCGATCTCACCGCCGACCTGCCCGACACCGACCCCGGCAAGGTCGCCGCCGCCGCGCTCCGCGGCCGCAGCGCCACGTCGGACGAGGCGGAACTGCGCGAGCTGGCCACCGAGGCGGCCGCCGGCCTGATCTCCGAGGACCCGGCCTACTCCCGGCTCGCCGCCCGGCTCCTGACGATCACCATCGCCGACGAGGCCGCGAGCCAGGGCGCGGTGTGCTTCTCCGCCTCCGTGGCCGTCGGTCACCGCGAGGGCCTGATCGCCGACCGCACCGCCGACTTCGTCGCGCTGCACGCGGACCGGCTCGACGCGACCGTCGACCAGGCCGCCGACGACCGCTTCGGCTACTTCGGTCTGCGCACCCTCTTCTCGCGCTACCTGCTGCGCCACCCGATCACCCGCAAGGTGATCGAGACCCCGCAGCACTTCATGCTCCGCGTCGCCTGCGGCCTCGCCGAGGACGACAGCGCCCACGCACTCGACGAAGTGGCCGCCCTGTACGGCCTGATGAGCCGCCTGGACTACCTCCCGTCCTCGCCCACGCTCTTCAACTCCGGCACCCGCCACCCGCAGATGTCCTCCTGCTACCTCCTCGACTCCCCGCAGGACGAGCTGGACTCCATCTACGACCGCTACCACCAGGTCGCGCGCCTCTCGAAGCACGCGGGCGGCATCGGCCTCTCCTACTCCCGCATCCGCGCCCGCGGTTCCCTCATCCGCGGCACGAACGGGCACTCCAACGGCATCGTGCCGTTCCTCAAGACCCTCGACGCGTCCGTCGCCGCCGTGAACCAGGGCGGCCGCCGCAAGGGCGCCGCCGCCGTCTACCTGGAGACCTGGCACGCGGACATCGAGGAGTTCCTGGAGCTCCGCGACAACACGGGCGAGGACCAGCGTCGTACGCACAACCTCAACCTGGCGCACTGGATCCCGGACGAGTTCATGCGCCGGGTCAACGCGGACGCCGAGTGGTCGCTCTTCTCGCCGGCGGACGTGCCCGAGCTCGTCGACCTGTGGGGCGAGGAGTTCGACGCCGCCTACCGCGCCGCCGAGGCGAAGGGCCTGGCCCGCAAGAGCATGCCGGCCCGTGACCTGTACGGCCGGATGATGCGGACCCTGGCCCAGACCGGCAACGGCTGGATGACCTTCAAGGACGCCTCGAACCGGACGGCCAACCAGACCGCCGAGCCCGGCCACACCGTCCACTCCTCCAACCTCTGCACGGAGATCCTGGAGGTCACCAACGACGGCGAGACCGCGGTCTGCAACCTGGGCTCGGTCAACCTCGGCGCCTTCGTGGACGCCTCGACCCAGGACATCGACTGGGAGCGGCTCGACGCGACCGTCCGCACGGCCGTCACCTTCCTCGACCGGGTCGTCGACATCAACTTCTACCCGACCGAGCAGGCCGGGCGTTCCAACGCCCGCTGGCGGCCGGTGGGCCTGGGCGCGATGGGCCTCCAGGACGTCTTCTTCCAGCTGAAGCTGCCGTTCGACTCCCCCGAGGCGCGCGCGCTGTCCACCCGGATCGCCGAGCGGATCATGCTCGCCGCGTACGAGGCCTCCGCCGACCTCGCCGAGCGCAGCGGGCCGGTCCCCGCCTGGGACAAGACCCGCACCGCCCGCGGTGTCCTGCACCCGGACCACTACGACGTGGAGCTCAACTGGCCCGAGCGCTGGGCTGCCCTGCGCGAGCGGATCGCCACGGTCGGCATGCGCAACAGCCTGCTCCTGGCGATCGCGCCGACGGCGACCATCGCCTCGATCGCGGGCGTGTACGAGTGCATCGAGCCGCAGGTCTCCAACCTCTTCAAGCGCGAGACGCTGTCGGGCGAGTTCCTCCAGGTCAACTCGTACCTCGTCGCCGAGCTCAAGCGGCTCGGCGTGTGGGACGCGCAGACCCGGGACGCGCTGCGCGACGCCAGCGGCTCGGTCGCGGGCTTCACCTGGATCCCGGCCGAGGTGCGCGAGCTGTACCGCACGGCCTGGGAGATCCCGCAGCGCGGCCTGATCGACATGGCCGCCGCCCGCACCCCGTTCCTCGACCAGTCGCAGTCCCTGAACCTGTTCCTGGAGACGCCGACGATCGGCAAGCTGTCGTCGATGTACGCGTACGCCTGGAAGCAGGGGCTGAAGACGACGTACTACCTGCGCTCGCGCCCCGCGACCCGGATCGCCCGCGCCGCCCAGGCGTCGACGGCGGCCGCCGCGCCCATCCCCGTACAGGCGACCCCCGAAGAGGCCCTCGCCTGCTCCCTGGAAAACCCCGAGTCCTGCGAGGCCTGCCAGTAATGTCCAGCGACAACAAGAACCTGCTCGACCCGGGCTTCGAACTGACCCTCCGTCCGATGCGCTACCCGGACTTCTACGAGCGCTACCGCGACGCGATCAAGAACACGTGGACCGTGGAGGAGGTCGACCTCCACTCGGACGTCGCCGACCTCGCGAAGCTCACCCCCGGTGAGCAGCACATGATCGGCCGGCTGGTCGCCTTCTTCGCGACCGGTGACTCGATCGTGTCGAACAACCTCGTGCTGACGCTGTACAAGCACATCAACTCCCCCGAGGCGCGGCTGTACCTCTCGCGCCAGCTGTTCGAGGAGGCCGTGCACGTCCAGTTCTATCTGACGCTGCTCGACACCTACCTGCCCGACCCGGACGACCGCGCCGCCGCGTTCGACGCGGTCGAGGAGATCCCCTCCATCCGCGAGAAGGCGCAGTTCTGCTTCCGCTGGATGGACTCGGTGGAGAAGATCGACCGCCTGGAGACCCAGGCCGACCGCCGCCGCTTCCTGCTGAACCTGATCTGCTTCGCGGCGTGCATCGAGGGCCTGTTCTTCTACGGCGCCTTCGCGTACGTGTACTGGTTCCGCTCCCGCGGCCTGCTGCACGGTCTCGCGACCGGCACCAACTGGGTGTTCCGCGACGAGACGATGCACATGAACTTCGCCTTCGAGGTCGTGGACACCGTCCGCAAGGAGGAGCCGGAGCTCTTCGACGACGCCCTCCAGCAGCAGGTCACCGACATGCTGAAGGAGGCCGTGGAGGCGGAGCTGCAGTTCGGCCGCGACCTGTGCGGCGACGGCCTGCCCGGCATGAACACCGAGTCGATGCGCGAGTACCTCCAGTGCGTCGCCGACCAGCGCCTCCAGCGCCTCGGCTTCGCCCCGGTGTACGGCTCGGAGAACCCGTTCGCGTTCATGGAGCTCCAGGGCGTCCAGGAGCTGACGAACTTCTTCGAGCGCCGCCCGTCCGCCTACCAGGTGGCGGTCGAGGGCTCGGTGGACCTGGACGAGGACTTCTAGTCCGTACGGACGGTCCCAGGGAGACGGCGAAGGGCCCCGCACCGGTGACGGCGCGGGGCCCTTCGCCGTGAACGCCTGCCGCGATCAGGCGTTCGGGACGACCTCGTACCGCGGGGTGCCCTCTTCCATCTGGCGCAGGGCGTCCTTGCGGTCGCGCTTGGAGAGGCGGTCGATGTACAGGTAGCCGTACAGGTGGTCCGTCTCGTGCTGGAGGCAGCGGGCGAAGTAGCCGGTGCCGCGCACCTTGATCGGGTTGCCCTGGGCGTCCTGGCCGCTGACCACCGCGTAGTCGGGGCGGGCCAGCTCGGCGTAGGCGGTCGGCACGGACAGGCAGCCCTCGTTGGACTCGTCCAGGTGGCGCTGCTCGGCCGGCAGTTCCTCCAGGACCGGGTTGACCACGACGCCGGTGTGCCGGACGCCCTCGTCGTCCGGGCAGTCGTAGACGAAGACCTTGAGGTCCACACCGATCTGGTTCGCGGCCAGGCCCACGCCCTCGGCGGCCTTCTGGCTGGCGAACATGTCGTCGATCAGCGCCGCGAGCGCGTCGTCGAACTCGGTGACGTCCTTGCACTCCTTGTGGAGCACGGGGTTGCCGACGACGGTGATCGGGCGGGCCGTGCCGCGCTCGCGGTAGGCGAGCTCACGCGCCTCGCAGTCCTCCGTGTCCACGACGAATCCGTCGTTTCCGTCGATGATCTGCCCGTCAGTGTCCTGCTGCGTCATGTCCGGCGCGTGCCTTCCTCGGAACCCCAGTAAACGATCCCGCACAGCCTACGGGCAGTCGTCAGCAGACCTCTTCCAGATCCCGCCACTCACGACTGTCGGGGCTGTCCGCCACCCACCCGTCGAGGAGCCCACGCACGAGGCCCGCCGGGGCCGCGAGGCCGCACTCCCGCTCCGGGACCCACAGCTCGCCGGGCGAGCGGTGGCCGAGCGGCCCGGGGTGCCCCGGCTCGCTGTGGTCGTGCGGGTCGGAGTGCTCGCCCTCGCCCTCGGCGCTCGGCATGATCGACTCCGAGCAGGCGCGGCAGAGCAGCCGCACGGAGGACGACCAGTCCTCGGCGGCGAAACCGGCCTCGGCGGCGAGCTGCTCCAGGGCGTCCCTGTCGGCCTCGGTGGCGGCCTCCAGGAGGACCACCCAAGTGGGGACGGGGGACGGCGCCCACAGCTCGATCTCGTCGAAGACCGGGTAGGAGGGGCCCGCGGTGGTGGTGCGCTCGCCGTTCGGCACGCCGTCGTGGAGGACGACCTCGCCCCAGCGGCGCCCCGAGGACGGCAGCGGGATGGAGAGGACCTCGATACGGGCCGGGTCGAGCCTGCGGCCCCAGACGACCTCCGCCTCGCCCTCGGGCGAGAGCCGGACGGCGGCGCTGCCCAGCTCCATGCCGACGGGCTCGCCGGTGCCCGCGGCGGCGCCGGGCACCTTCAGCCCGTACGCCTGCCAGGCGCGGCGGGCCAGCGGCCAGTCCTGGAGCGCGGTCGCCGCGATGCCGACGTTCCACCAGTCGGGGGCGCCGGTCTCCTTGTCGAGCAGCGCGACCGCGCGCAGCCCGGCCGCTCTGGCCTGCTCCCAGTCGTGCCGGAACTTGTGCAGCAGGGCCAGGTTGAACCAGGACTCCGAGAGCCAGGGCTCCAGATCCGCCGCACGTGTCAGCAGGGCGCCCGCGTCCTCGTACCGCCCGTCGCCGATCAGCGTGAACGCGCGGTCGGTGGCCTGCCGCCACGAGGCGGAGGGCCGATGCCGTACCTTCCCGAAGATCCTCACGATTCCCGCCTGCCGGTCGCTTTCACCCTCTTGTTCGCATCCAACCATGCCCGGTCGGACGCGCGCTCATTACCCATGGGTTACCCAGGGGCGGCCGAGGTCACCCCAGCAGCTCCGCCCCGTGCCAGGACCTTGGCCAGGCATTCGACGACGTCCGGGTGATAGTCGCGTGCGGTGCCGAGGCGGAGCCGCTCCAGGGCTTCGAGGGCGGCGCCCGCGCCGTCGCCGGCCAGGTCGTCGTAGGCGTTCACGGCCCGGACGATCCGGGCGGGCAGCGGCTGCTCGCGGTACGGGTCGGCCTGCCGCTCGACGACGACGGCGACGGCCGCGGGGACCCCGGTCCTGCGGACGACCTCGCCGCCCAGGAGGGCGATCCGGCGCTGCTCCTCGGCCGGGAGGACCGCGGTGGCGCCGCCCTCGACGGGGTCGACGAGGGAGAGCTGTCCGATGTCGTGCATGAGCGCCGCGTACTCCAGGACGGTCAGCTCGGCCCCGGAGAGGCCCAGCTCCCGCCCGACGGCCCCGCTGAGGGCGGCGACCCGGCGGGCGTGGCCGGGCGGGGTGCAGCCGGCGATCTCGGTGGCCCGGGCGAGCGAGGCGATGGTCTGCCGGTTGACGGTCCGCACGGCCGCGTACCGCCGGAAGGAGACCTGGGTGAGCAGGAGCGGGACGGCGAGCACGGGCAGCGCCCACAGCCCGGCCGCGGCCACGCCGAGCGCCATGACGGCGCCCGTGGCGCAGACGGCCGAACCGATGCCGAGGAGGGCGCGCAGCTCGTCGCGGAGGAGGGGGCCGTACGGGAATCCGGTGCGGGCCCGGAGCACGAGGGCGGCGAGCACGGCGTCACAGAGGGCGGTCAGGACGAGCAGGAGCAGCAGGAAGAAGGCGTACGCCGGGCCCTCGCCGAGGTACGCGACGACGGCGCCGGAGTTGTAGAGGGGCTGGAAGCAGAGGGCGGCGAAGGTGACGGTGAGGACGCGGCGGGCGAGGTGGTCGGCGTCGGGGCCGCGGCCCCTGGCCAGGTGGGGGACGATCCCGGCGAGGCCGCCGGCGACGGAGACGGCGACGATCTGGAGGACGCCGTGGGTGGTGGCGGTGCCGGCGTCCGTCCCGAGCAGGGCGTACGCGAGGGCTCCCGCGGCGGCGAGCGGTGCGGGCTCGCGCTCGCCCGGCACAGCGCCCCAGCGGGCGAGCTCACCGAGGGCGATGAGCGTGCCGAAGGCGAGGGCGTTGCCGGGTTCCGCGACGCCGTACCAGAGGGTGGTGCCGAAGGCGGCGAGGCCCAGCAGCAGGGCCGCCCCGTGCACGGCGCCGACGGTGAGGGCCCCGGGCCTCATGCGCGCTCCTTCGGCCGCCGGGTGGTCAGGGGGGCGTCCGGCGCGCGCGGCGGGGGCAGGGTCCCGTCGACGGGGTCGGGCGGGGGTGCCCCGGGTGCCCCGTCGGCCGGGGCCGGCGGGAGCGGGGGCAGCGGCGGGGGCGTCTCGTCGGCGGTGACGTCGGTCTGCCAGCCGTGCCGGTCGAGGGCCCTGACCAGGGCGGTGACCATCCGGGGGTCGAACTGGCTGCCCGCGCAGCGCTCCAGTTCGGCGACGGCGGTCGGGACGGGGCGGGCCCGGCTGTAGGAGCGGGTGGAGGTCATGGCGTCGAAGGCGTCGGCGACGGCGACCACCCGGGCGAACTCGGGGATCTGTTCGCCGTGGAGCCCGTACGGGTAGCCGCTGCCGTCCATGCGCTCGTGGTGGTGGAGGATCGCGGACCGGGCCTCGCCGAGGAAGCCGATGCCCCGGACCATCTCGTGCCCGTACTCCGGGTGCAGTTCGATGACCTGGCGCTCCTCCGGGGTCAGCGGCCCGTCCTTGCGCAGCACGCGCGTGGGCACGCCCAGTTTGCCGACGTCGTGGAGGATGCCGGCGAACCGCACGACGTCGAGCCGGTCCTCCGCCATGCCGAGCTCACGGGCGATCAGGACGGAGGCGTGGCCGACCCGTTCGCTGTGGCCGCGGGTGTACCGGTCCTTGATGTCGACGGCTTGGACGAGGGCGCGGATGGTGCCCTGGTGCGCGGCCCGCTCGCGGTGGTACTGGGCGAAGACCCAGCAGGTGATGTACATCGGCAGCAGGACGAAGAGCGCGGCGGTCGGTCCGTACGAGCTGCGCCAGAGCACGGCCATCATCAGTCCGGCGAGCCCGTGCACGGCGTGCGGGGCGAGGGCGCGGCCGAGGAGTCCGCGCCAGGCGGCGCCGGCCGGCAGGCCGTCGGCGGTGGCCCGGATGCCGCCGTCGAGGGCGGTCAGGACCAGGCAGAAGGTGAGCGCGGCGGCGCCCGCGGGCAGCAGCACGTACGGGAAGTCGGGGGCGTCCGGGCCGTTTCCGAGGGCGGTGGCGCCGCCGAGTGCGCCGGCGGCGAGGGAAGCGGCCCAGACGGCGAGGGCCGTGGCGGCGGCCCGCCAGGCGCGGCGTGCCCCGGCGGGCGGCTCCTCGACACGGGCGAGGAGGCTGCCGGGCAGTGCGGTGAGCGCGGCGGCCGCGGGCGGCAGGAGCAGCGCGGAGGCGAGCAGGACGGGGAAGAAGGAGCCGGTGCCCATGGGGACGGAGCCGCCGAGCGTGCGGCCGAGGAGCGGGCAGCGGGCGGGCAGCTCGCAGAGCGCGTACAGGGCGGCGAGGAGCGCGACGGTGCCCCAGGGGGTGGCCGCTCCGGGGCGCAGCGCGGGTAGGACGCACGCTCCGGCGGCGAGCAGGGCGCAGCCGATGTAGACGGCTGCCGCCCGCGGAATGACCTTCACGCCCATCACATCTGTCACGCTAGCGAGTTGGGCGGTCCAAGAGGTGGTGCTGCGGCCGATTCGCACCTTCGGGTGATACAAGCTGATATATGCGTGGGGCCGCCGCGATCGCTTCGCGGCGGCCTACGGGTCCTGTTGTGCGCTTGTTCCGCCTACTCCTGCGGAGCCGGAGCCGGCGTGGCCGTGATGTCCTGCTCGGGCACCAGCTGTCCCGAGCGGATCAGGTCGATCCGGCCCATGACCTTGGACCGCAGGTCGGTGGGGACGTCGTCACTGCCGCAGCAGCGCTTGACGAGCTTCTTCACCGCCTGCTCCAGGCCGTACTTCTCCAGGCAGGGGGAGCACTCCTCGAAGTGCACCTCGAACTTGGTGCAGTCGCTGTCGGGCATCTCTTTGTCGAGGAACTCGTAGAGATGATCCAGGACCTCTGAGCAATCCGTCTCGTGCGGCTCTCCGCAGCTCATGAGCCCGAGCCTTTCAGATCGTTCGACGACTCTCCGGCGCCCGCGGGTACCAGCCCGCGGTCGCGGGCGTAGTCCTCGAGCATGCCGCGCAGCTGGCGGCGGCCCCGGTGCAGTCGGGACATCACCGTACCGATGGGTGTCCCCATGATGTCCGCGATCTCCTTGTAGGCAAAGCCCTCGACATCCGCCAGATAGACGGCGATGCGGAACTCCTCGGGGATCGCCTGGAGCGCTTCCTTCACATCGGAGTCGGGAAGGTGGTCGAGCGCCTGCGACTCCGCGGAACGCAGACCGGTCGACATGTGCGACTCGGCGCGGGCGAGCTGCCAGTCCTCGATCTCCTCGGCAGCACTGCGCTGGGGCTCACGCTGCTTCTTGCGGTACGAGTTGATGAAGGTGTTCGTGAGGATGCGGTACAGCCACGCCTTGAGGTTCGTGCCCTCACGGAACTGGTGGAAGGATCCGTACGCCTTCGCGTAGGTCTCCTGCACCAGGTCCTCCGCGTCCGCGGGGTTGCGCGTCATGCGCAGGGCGGCGGAGTACATCTGGTCGAGGAATCCGAGGGCGTCCCGCTCGAAGCGCGCGTTGCGCTCCGCGGTCGTCTCCTCGGGGCCGTCGTCGGTCCCTGTGTCGGTCCCAGTGACCGGACCCACCTCCTCCAGCGTGGTGGCGAGCCCGAAGGCGGACCCACTCGTTTCGGAGGATAGACGAGGAACCGCTCCGCCCGCCGCCCGAATAGGGGCGATCTTGGGCGCGGGCAGCACTGTCCAGTCGAGGTCAGCGGCCTGCGCGCGCTCGGGGCAGATGGTCGAACCCATGCGACGGACTCCCTCTTCCTTGCTCTCACACCGACGCTCTCCACAACAGAGGTCCCCCGCTCGGCATTCCCGTTTCGGGGGCCGGTGTCAGCGGAGTGTGACGAGCCACTCGGTGACGCCGTGCACGAGGCCGTCGAGGGCCTCGTCCTGGGTGAGCGGCGCGCGCTTGGGCACGGCGAAGCCGTGGTCGCCGTAGGGGACCTCGACGAGGGTGTGCGGGCCCGCCGGGAACTCCTCGGGGCGCCCGAAGGGGTCGTTGCCGCCCTGGACGACGAGGGCGGGCAGGCCGGTGCCGAGGAGCTCGTCGGCGCGGGAGCGCTCGGGCTTGCCCGGCGGGTGGAGGGGAAAGCTCAGCGCGAGGACGGCGAGGGCGCCCAGCTCCCGCCCGGTCCGGCAGGCGACCCGGGCGCCGGCGCTGCGGCCGCCCGCGATCACGGGGAGGCCGGCCTTCGTGAGGGCCGGCCAGAGGCCGCGCCAGCCGGTGTCGAGGGTCTTCGGCGCGGGGGCGACCTTCTTTCCGGCGACCCGCCAGGGCTGCTCGACGAGGGCCGTGGTCACGCCGTGGGCGGGCAGCGCGCGGGCCAGGGCCCGGAGGTCACGGGCCTCGATCCCACCACCGGCGCCGTGGCCGAGGGCGAGGACGGCCCACGGCCGCGTACCGGCGTACCAGGTGACGCGGGCCTCACCGGCGTCGGTGGAAACGGTCTCGTGCTCGGCGGAAACGGTCTCGTACTCTGTCACGTCCCCATCCTGCCGTCCGGTGCCCGCCGGCCGGCGCACGTCGGAAGAGCGTGCCCTCCTCGGGGCCTTCCAGCTCCGTGACGAGTTCGGGGCCGTTGTTGCGGACGTTGCTGACCGCCGTCGACACCGGGTAGGCCCGCATCAGGCCCTCCGGCGGCGCGGCGAGCAGCCCGCGCAGCTCCTCCTCGCCGGTGCGCGCCGGGTCGAGCCAGGCGTCCCACCGGTCCTCCGTCAGCATCAGCGGCATCCTGGGGTGGATGTCGGCGAGCGAGCTCGGGCCCTCGGCCGGGGCCACGCCCAGCGGGCCCGTCTCGGCCTCGGTGGTGACGATCGAGCAGGTCGCCCACCACGCGGAGGGGTGGTCGTCGGGCAGGGTGCGGTCGCGCCAGAACTCGTAGAGACCGGCCATCGCGAAGACCGAGCCGTCCGCCGGGGTCACGAAGTACGGCTGCTTCCGCGGCCGCTTCTTCCTTCCCTCGACCTCCAGGTCCCGCTCCCCCGCAGCGGTCACCCATTCGTAGTAGCCGTCCGCGGGGAGGATGCAGCGGCGGGCCGCGAACGCGCGTTTGAAGGAGGGCTTCTCGTGCACGGTCTCCGCGCGCGCGTTGATCATCCGGGCGGCACCCTCGGGCGTCTTCGCCCAGGACGGGACGAGGCCCCACTTCAGCGCGCGCAGCTGGCGAACCGGCCGGCGCGTTTCGGCGTCTTTCAGAGGACGCTCCAGAACGGCCCAGACCTCTTTGGTGGGGGCCACGTTCCAGTCGGGAGCCAGGGTCTCCTCCGGCTCCCACTTCTCGATCCCGAAGGTGTCGACGAGGTCCTCGGGCCGCCGACTCGCTGCATACCGTCCGCACATACGTGCCACACTGCCACGATCCCCGACCCCCGAGGAGCGGCCCGGACAATGGACCTCTTCAGCCCGAAGGCCGCCCCGGCCGAATGGCTGGTGATCGCCACCGCGGTCGCCGCCCTCGCCGTCACCGTGCCCCGCCGCGTCTGGCTCCTCGCCCGCAACGCGATCACCATCGCCCACGAGGGCGGCCACGGGATCGTCGCCCTCGCGACCGGCCGCCGCCTCGAAGCGATCCGCCTGCACTCGGACACCAGCGGGCTGACCGTGACCCGCGGCCGCCCGACCGGCATCGGCGTGATCCTCACCCTGGCCGCCGGCTACACCGCCGCCCCGCTGCTCGGCCTCGGCGGCGCCGCCCTCCTCGGCGCCGGGCTGGTCACCCTGCTCCTCTGGATCGCGACCGGCCTGCTGCTGGTGATGCTGGTGATGGTCCGCAACGCGTACGGGATGCTCACCGTCCTCCTGACGAGCGCCACCTTCCTCCTCGTCTCCTGGCTGACCGGCCCGGAGGTCCAGTCGCTGTTCGCCTACGCGGTGGTGTGGTTCCTGCTCCTCGGCGGTGTCCGGCCGGCCTTCGAGCTCCAGGCGAAGCGGCGCCACGGCGGCGCCCCCGACTCGGACGCGGACCAGCTCGCGCGCCTCACCCACGTGCATCCCGGGGTGTGGCTCTTCTTCTTCCACGCGGTCTCGATCTGCTCCCTGATCGGCGGCGGGCGCTGGCTCCTGCGCTTCTGACTCACCCGTACAGTGATTCCATGACCGCAGCAGCTTCCGTGCGCCCCGACCCGTCCACCGATCTCTGGCCCGCCCCTTATGCCCGCGGCGCCGTCGACGCGACCGTCACCGTGCCCGGATCGAAGTCGGTCACCAACCGCGGCCTGGTCCTCGCCGCGCTCGCCGCCGAACCCGGCTGGCTGCGCCGCCCCCTGCGTTCCCGCGACACCCTCCTGATGGCCGAGGCGCTGCGTACCCTCGGCGTGAAGATCGAGGAAGGCGTCGGCCCCGACGGCACCGGCGAGGCCTGGCGGATCATCCCGTCCCCGCTGCGCGGCCCGGCCGGCGTCGACGTCGGCAACGCGGGCACGGTCATGCGCTTCCTGCCCCCCGTCGCGGCGCTCGCCGACGGCCCCGTCCGCTTCGACGGGGACCCCCGCTCCCACGAGCGTCCGCTGCACGGCGTCATCGACGCGCTGCGCGCGCTCGGCGCCCGCGTCGACGACGACGGCCGGGGCGCGCTGCCCCTGACCGTGCACGGCGCCGGGGGCCTGGACGGCGGCACCGTCGAGATCGACGCCTCCTCGTCCTCCCAGTTCGTCAGCGCGCTGCTGCTCTCCGCGCCCCGCTTCAATCAGGGCGTCGAGGTGCGGCACGTGGGCGCGAGGCTGCCCTCGCTGCCGCACATCCGGATGACGGTCGACATGCTGCGCGCGGTCGGCGCCCAGGTCGACGAGCCGGAGCACGGCGGCGAGCCGGACGTGTGGCGGGTGGCTCCCTCCGCGCTGCGCGGCCGGGACCTGGTCGTCGAGCCCGACCTGTCGAACGCGCAGCCGTTCCTGGCGGCGGCGCTGGTGACCGGCGGCCGGGTGACCGTCCCGGACTGGCCCGAGCGGACCACCCAGCCCGGTGACGCGCTGCGACAGATCTTCACCGAGATGGGTGGCTCCTGCGAGCTGACCGAGGCCGGTCTGACCTTCACCGGTACGGGCCGGATCCACGGCATCGACGTGGACCTCGGCGAGGTCGGGGAGCTGACCCCCGGCATCGCGGCGGTCGCGGCGCTCGCCGACTCCCCCTCCACGCTGCGCGGGGTGGCCCATCTGCGGCTCCATGAGACGGACCGTCTGGCGGCCCTGACCAAGGAGATCAACGAGCTGGGCGGCGACGTGACGGAGACCGAGGACGGTCTGCGCATCCGCCCGCGCCCGCTGCACGGCGGCGTCTTCCACACGTACCACGACCACCGCATGGCCACGGCGGGCGCCGTCATCGGCCTCGCGGTCGAGGGCGTGGAGATCGAGGACGTGGCGACGACGGCCAAGACCTTGCCGGACTTCCCGAGGATGTGGACCGAAATGCTCGGGGTCTGAACCATGCGGCGCTACGGCAAGAACACCGACGAGGACGACATCCGCCAGCGGCCCAACCGCAAGGGCACCCGTCCCCGTACGTCCATCCGCCCGAAGCACGAGGACGCCGTCGAGGGCATGGTCCTCACCGTCGACCGGGGCCGGCTGACGTGCCTGGTCGACGACCGGATCGTGACGGCGATGAAGGCCCGCGAACTGGGCCGCAAGGCCGCCGTGGTCGGCGACCGGGTGCAGATCGTCGGCGACCTGACCGGCGAGAAGGACACCCTGGCCCGGATCGTCCGGATCGGCGAGCGCAGCTCGGTGCTCCGGCGCACGGCCGACGACGACGACCCGTTCGAGCGGGTGGTCGTCGCCAACGCCGACCAGCTGGCGATCGTCACCGCGCTCGCCGACCCCGAGCCGCGCCCCCGGCTGATCGACCGCTGCCTGGTCGCCGCGTACGACGGCGGGCTCTCCCCTCTCCTCGTCCTGACCAAGTCGGACCTGGCACCGCCGGACGCGCTCCTGGAGATGTACGGGGCGCTCGGCGTCCCGTACGTGGTCACCACCCGCGACGAGTTCGTGGACGGCGTCGCCGCCGATCGGGTCCACGAGCACCTCAAGGGCCGCACCACCGCCTTCGTCGGACACTCGGGCGTCGGCAAGACGACACTGGTCAACGCCCTGGTCCCGGCGGACCGGCGGCGGACCACGGGTGTGGTCAACGCGGTCACGGGCCGCGGCCGGCACACGACGACCTCGGCGCTCGCCCTGCCGCTCGACGACAAGGAGGGCGGCTGGGTCATCGACACGCCCGGCGTGCGCTCCTTCGGACTGCACCACGTCGACCCGTCCCGGGTGATCCTCGCCTTCCCCGACCTCGTGCCGGGGACGGAGAACTGCCCGCGCGCGTGCAGCCACGACGAGCCGGACTGCGCGCTCGACGCCTTCGTGGCGGAGGGACACGCGGACCCCGCGCGGCTCTACTCGCTGAGGCGGCTGCTCTCGACCCGCGAGCGACGCGAGGGCGACTGACCCGCTGGTGTTTACGGTCGACCGCCACCGGTAAGGGCATAATCGCACCAAGTGCGACGAAGCAGTCACCGAAGGCGTGGGAGGCACTGACGATGGCGTGGCTGCTGGTGGTGGTGGCCGGTGTCCTGGAGACCGGTTTCGCGGTCTGCCTGAAGCTCTCGCACGGGTTCACCCGGCTCTGGCCGACGATCGCCTTCGCGGCCTTCGCCCTGGGCAGCTTCGGACTGCTCACCCTCGCGCTGCGGAAGCTGGACGTCGGTCCGGCGTACGCGGTGTGGACGGGGATCGGCGCGGCCGGGACGGCGATCTACGGAATGATCTTCCTCGGGGACGTCGTCTCCACCCTCAAGATCGTCTCGATCACGCTGGTCATCGCGGGGGTCATCGGACTCCAGCTCTCCGGCTCCTCGCACTGAGACTCCGGGCCACCGGACGACACGGCGCGGCCGGTCGGTATCGGCGGCGCCACGACATGACTGAGGGCCAGCCGGACGGCGAGTTCACAGCCGGCCGCCCACTCGCCTGCGCAGGCCGCGGTCGCCGCCACCAGCTCGCCCGGCGCGGGCGGCCCTTCGTCGGCGCGCCGCTGGGCGGGTACGGGGGCGGGGCGGGCGCCCGGCCGGACGGGCCGGGGGGCGGGCAGCCGCTCGTTCCAGGCGCCGGTGAGCAGTGCCCGCAGTATCGGGCGGGCGGCCGCCCGGGCGACGGTCCACTCGGCGACGGCGACGAGGTTCCGCTCGACCGGGGCTGGGGCGGCGAGCAGCCCCCGGACGCCCTGGAGATAGGCGTCGGCCTCCCGGCGCACGAGGGCGCGGGCGAGCCCCTCCTTGCTGCCGAACTCGTTGTAGAGGGACTGCCGGGACACCCGGGCGGCGGTGGCGAGGTCGACCATCCGCACGGTGGACCAGGACCGGTCGGCGAGCGCGGCGAGCGCGGCGTCGAGCAGGGCCTCGCGGGCAGTCGACATCCTCGCCTCCCCGGACCGATCGAAACGTTTCCGTGCTCAGCCTCGGCAGGGGTCCCCGCACTGTCAAGGGGTCGCCGCGCGGCCGGGAGCCCGCCGTCGAGGCCGCGGTGGACGGTTCGCCGTGCGGGGATCACGCGGGGATAGAGTGCCGACCATGGCCGATTACCACGATGATCTGCGTCTCGCCCACGTCCTCGCGGATGCCGCCGACGCGGCCACCATGGACCGATTCCAGGCGCTCGACCTCAAGGTCGAGACGAAGCCGGACATGACCCCGGTGAGCGAGGCCGACAAGGCCGCGGAGGAGCTGATCCGCGGCCAGCTCCAGCGCGCCAGGCCGCGTGACGCGATCCTGGGCGAGGAGTACGGCGTGGAGGGCTCGGGCCCGCGCCGCTGGGTGATCGACCCGATCGACGGCACCAAGAACTACGTGCGCGGGGTGCCCGTCTGGGCGACCCTGATCGCGCTGATGGAGGCCGGCGAGACCGGCTTCCAGCCGGTGGTGGGCGTGGTGTCGGCCCCGGCGCTCGGCCGCCGCTGGTGGGCGGCGAAGGGCCTGGGGGCGTACACGGGCCGCAGCCTGGCCTCGGCGAGCCGGCTCGGGGTGTCGAAGGTGGCCACCCTGGAGGACGCCTCCTTCGCGTACTCCTCGATCAGCGGCTGGGAGGAGCAGGGGCGGCTCGACGGCTTCCTCGACCTCACGCGCGCGTGCTGGCGGACTCGCGCGTACGGCGACTTCTGGCCGTACATGATGGTCGCCGAGGGTTCCGTGGACATCTGCGCCGAGCCGGAGCTTTCCCTGTGGGACATGGCGGCGGTGGCGATCGTCGTCCAGGAGGCGGGCGGCACGTACACGGGTCTGGACGGTCGGCACGGCCCGCACAGCGGCAACGCGGCGGCGTCCAACGGCCTGCTCCACGGCGAGCTGCTGAGCTACCTGAACCAGGAGAGCCCGGAGGCCTGAGCGCACGGGACGGGCGCGGGGCCGAGCTCCGTCCCGCGGACGGTCGCGCGGGCCCGCGCGCCGTCGTCACTCCCCGGGGACGCCTCGCGCGCCCCCTTGTCGGACCCCTCCCCCGGTGTCACTCTGAGAGTCCCCCCACTTGTGAACTTGTGAATCGGTTCTCGTTGAGGCGGGAACGGTTCACCAAGGAGGTGGCTCCGCCCATGCTCGTCCGTGACGCCATGAGCACGGTGGTCCTCACCATCGGCCCCGCCCACACCCTCCGACAAGCAGCCCGGCTGATGTCGGCGCGCCGCGTCGGCGCGGCCGTCGTCCTCGACTCCGACGCCGGCGGGCTCGGCATCCTCACCGAGCGCGACATCCTCAACTCCCTCGCCCGGGACCAGGATCCCGACGTCGAGACCGCGGGCTCCCACACCACCCGCGACGTCGTCTTCGCCGCGCCCACCTGGACCCTGGCGGAGGCGGCCGAGGCGATGACGCACGGCGGCTTCCGTCACCTCGTCGTCCTCGACGACCGGGGACCCGTCGGCGTCGTCTCCGTACGGGACATCATCCGCTGCTGGATCCCGGTGCACAGCGTCGCCGGCCGATGAACGGGACCGGGCCGGACTCCATGCGGAGTCCGGCCCGGTCCCTACCTACGACAAGCGCCCTCAGCCACGGAGGGCCTGGACCGCGGCGTCGAGCCGCTTGCCGAAGTCACCGTCCGCCTGGCGGAAGTTGCCGATCGCCCGCTCGGCGATGTCGTCCCGCGAGACCTTGGCGATGAAGCCCGCCAGGTTCTCGACGAGACGGCCCTTCTCGTCCTCCGACATCAGGCGGTAGAGGTCGCCCGCCTGGACGAAGTCGCTGTCCTCGGCGTGCGAGGGGGCGGCGTGGTCACCGGTGAGGCCGGTGACGGGGAGCGGCTGCCACAGCGGCCGGTCCGTCTGGTGCGGGCCGCCGAAGCTGTTCGGTTCGTAGTTCTTCGCGCCCTGGTGGCGGCCGTCGTAGAGGTGGCCGTCACGGGAGTGGGTACGCGCCTCGGTGGCGTGCGGGCGGTTCACCGGCAGGTGGTCGGCGTTGATGCCGACGCGGTAGCGGTGGGCGTCGCCGTAGGCGAAGAGGCGGCCCTGGAGCATCTTGTCCGGGGACGGGCCGATGCCGGGCACGAAGTGCGCCGGGCTGAAGATCGACTGCTCGACCTCGGCGAAGACGTTCTCCGGGTTGCGGTTGAGCTCCAGCTTGCCGATCTCGATCGGCGGGTAGTCCTCGTGCGGCCACACCTTGGTGAGGTCGAACGGGTTGAAGCGGTACGCGGCCGCCTCGGCCGCGGGCATGATCTGGACCTGCACGGTCCAGGTCGGGAAGTCGCCGCGCTCGATGGACTCGCGCAGGTCGCGCTGGTGCGAGTCCGGGTCCTCGCCGGCGAGGCGGTTGGCCTCTGCCTGAGTGAGGTTCTTGATGCCCTGGTCGGTCTTGAAGTGGTACTTGACCCAGAAGACCTCGCCGGCCTCGTTGTTCCACTGGAACGTGTGCGAGCCGTAGCCGTTCATGTGGCGGTACGAGGCGGGGATGCCGCGGTCGCCGAACAGCCAGGTGACCTGGTGGGTCGACTCCGGGGAGAGGCCCCAGAAGTCCCAGACGTTGTCCGCCTCCTGCGAGCCCGAGTACGGGTCGCGCTTCTGGGTGTGGATGAAGTCGGGGAACTTGATGGCGTCCTTGATGAAGAACACCGGGGTGTTGTTGCCGACGAGGTCGTAGTTGCCCTCTTCGGTGTAGAACTTCAGCGCCCAGCCGCGGGGGTCGCGGACCGCGTCGGCCGCACCGAGGTTGCCCGCGACGGTGGAGAAGCGCAGGAACGTCTCGGTCTCCTTGCCGACCTCGGAGAGGAACGCGGCACGCGTCCACCGCGAGACGTCACGGGTGACCGTGAAGGTGCCGTAGGCACCCGCACCGCGCGCGTGGACCACGCGCTCCGGGATGCGCTCACGGTTGAAGTGGGCGAGCTTCTCCAGGAGGAGCTGGTCCTGCACGAGGGCCGGTCCGCCGACGCCCGCCGTCTCGCTGTTCTGGTTGTCGGCGACCGGCGCGCCGGCCTCCGTGGTGAGCGGTCCCTGCGTCACGTGCGCCTCCTGCGTTGTCCTGCGAGTCCTGTCCGTCGACCCCGACCCCTTCCAGGACCTTGGCCAATACCGGTTTCGATCCTACAATAGACATTGTCCAAGTCAAGTGGGCTTCCAAAGTCACACCCGTTCGGGACCCGGTTCCCCTGACTGTTAGGCTGGCGCCCATGAGTGACCTGTTGGAACGACTGCGCGGACGCGGCTGGCGGATGACCGCGCAGCGGCGCGTCGTGGCCGAGGTCCTCGACGGGGATCACGTACACCTGACCGCCGACGAGGTCCACGCCCGCGCCGTGACGCGGCTGCCCGAGATCTCGCGCGCGACCGTGTACAACACGCTGGGCGAGATGGTCACGCTCGGCGAGGTCATGGAGGTCGCGACGGACGGCCGCGCCAAGCGGTACGACCCCAACGCCCACCGCCCGCACCAGCACCTGGTCTGCGGCCGCTGCGGCGCCATCCGCGACGTCCACCCGGCGGGCGACCCGATGGCGGACCTGCCGGACACGGAGCGCTTCGGCTTCACGATCTCGAACGTCGAGGTCACGTACCGCGGCATCTGCCCGAGCTGCGCCACGACGGCCTGACACCGTAACGAGAAGGGCCCCCGCTCCGGCGGGGGCCCTTCTCGTTTCCGTCGTCTCCCTCTCGGGGAACACGACGAAGGCCCGGATCCGATCGAAACCGGATCCGGGCCTTCGTTGCTACTGAGTAGCGGGGACAGGATTTGAACCTGCGACCTCTGGGTTATGAGCCCAGCGAGCTACCGAGCTGCTCCACCCCGCGTCGGTAAACACGACTGTACGGGATGCCCCCCGACCAGCGCAAATTCGTTGGCGCGCGGCCATCAAGCGGTCAGTTCCTGGTGCAGCGCCTCGCTCAGCCGGGCCGCGCGCTCGGCGACCTCCGCCGGGCCCAGCTCCACCGCGCGGGCGCACCAGTGCCGCCCCTCGGTGAGCTCGCCCCGGCGCGCCGCGAGCAGCGCGAGCCGGAGCGCGGCGCGGCCGTGGCCGGCCCGGGCGGCCCGGGTCCACCAGAGCGCGGCCTCGCGCTCGCTGCCCTCGCGGGCGAGGAGCAGCCCGAGGTTGAAGGCGCCGTTGCGGCTGCCCGCCTCCGCCGCCTCGCGGTACCAGCGGTCGGCCTCGGCGAGGTCGCCGCGGCCCGCGGCGAGCATCCCGACCCGCACCTGGGCGCGCCGGTGGCCCTGCTGGGCGGCCCGCTCGTACCACTCCTCGCACTCGGTCTTCTCGTCCCGGGGCGCGCCGAGCACCGCGGGGCCGGGGTCGGGGCGACGCGCGTCGAGCACCGAGGCGAGCCGGAAGGCGGCCTCGGCACTGCCCCCGCCGGCCGCGCAGCGCAGGTGCCGCTCGGCGGTCCGCTCGTCGCCGTCGCGCAGGGCGGCGATGCCGACCTGGAGGGCGGCCTCGGTGTGCCCGGCGGCGGCGGCCCGCTCGTACCAGACCAGGGCCGTACGGTCGTCGTCGCGGCCCGCGTGGAGGATGCCCAGGTTGAAGGCGGCGTCCACACTGCCGGCCTCGGCGGCCTTGGAGAACCACGGCTCGGCGCCGTTGGCGTCGCCGGCCTGGAGGAGCAGCACGGCGAGCGCGTTGGCGGCCTCGCGGTGGCCCGCGTAGGCGGCGCGCCGGTACCACTGCTCGGCCTGCGGGATCCGGTCCTGGGCGGCGCAGAGCAGCCCGAGGTTGTACGCCCCGTTCACGTCGCCCGCGTCCATGGCGGCGCGGTACCAGCGCTCGGCGGTCTGCTGCTCGCCCCGGGCCGCGTGCAGCGCTCCGAGGGCGTTGGCGGCGTTCCCGTCGCCGTCCTGGGCGGCGCGCAGCCACCACACGGCGGCGCTCTCCTGGTCGCCCGCGTCGCGGAGGAGGAAGCCGAGGGCGCAGGCGGCCTTGGCCTCGCCCTCCTTGGCGGAGCTCAGGTACCAGCGGCCGGCCTCCTTGAGGTCGCCGCGCTTCTCCAGGATCGCGCCGAGGTGCAGCGCGGCGCGCCGGTGCCCGCGGGCGGCGGACTGCCGGAACCACGGCTCGGCCTCGGTGAGCTCGCCCTTCGGCGGGGCGGGGTCCGTCACGCCGCCGGGTGCCGCGCCCGCCGGAGGGGCCGCGCTCGCGGTGCCCCCGGGCACGCGGAGCCGGGAGCCGGTGTCGTGCGGCCCGCGGCCGGCGTCGTGCGGCCCGCGGCCGGTCTCGTACGGCCCGCGGCCCGGCTCGGTCGCGCGGCGCTCCAGGGCCAGGGCGAGGCGGTAGGCGGCCTCGCGGTGGCCCTGCTCGGCGGCGGCGCGCAGCCACCGCTCGGCGCCGACGTCGCCGCGGTGCTCCAGGAGGTCGGCGAGGGCGTAGGCACCGAGGGCGTGGCCCTGCTCGGCGGCCTGGCGCAGCCAGTACTCGGCGGCCGGCTCGTCGCCGCGCTCGCGGTGGTGGCGGCCCAGGGCGTGGGCGGCGGGCGCGGAGCCGGCGACGGCGGCGACCCGCCACCAGCCGGCGGCCTCGTCGGCGTATCCCCGCTGGTGGAGCAGGACGCCCAGGTTGTTCGCCGCGGCCCGGTCCCCCTCGGCGGTGGCACCGCGCAGGTAGGGCTCGGCGCCGTCGAGGTCACCGCGGCGCAGCAGCAGCGCGCCGAGCGCGCTCATCGAGGCGAGGTCTCCGCGCTCGGCCGCGCGCCGGTGGCGCGCCTCGCTCTCGGTTTCCGTCTCGTTCTCGGTGTCGGCATCGGTCTCGGCGGTGGTGTCGACGGCCGCATCGACGGCCCCCACTGCCTCGATGATCTCGTCTGCGGCGTTTCTGGCGTGCCGCTGCACAAACCGCCCTGTCTCCAACAGAGTTGCCCTGTCCCCCATAAATACCATCGTCGCACCACCCGCAACCCGAGCACACCTGGTATACCGCAGCCAGTGAGGTCACTCAGCGTTTTGTCGACATGCCCACAGAGAGACAAGTCAAACACGCCTCACACCAACCCGCCCCCTCCGTACCGCTCTTCGGTGCCCTCCGTCATCTCGACACACGACGAAGGCCCGGATCCTTATGGATCCGGGCCCTCGTTCTGAGTAGCGGGGACAGGATTTGAACCTGCGACCTCTGGGTTATGAGCCCAGCGAGCTACCGAGCTGCTCCACCCCGCGTCGGTGAAACCACAGTATCACGACGCGGGGAGGGAAAACCTCAGGTCAGGCGCCTGATCCCGTGCTCTTGAGCTTCGCCCCGGCGTCCGCGGCGCGCTGGAGAGCGTCCTGGAGGTCCTCCTGTGCCTTGCCGTACGCCGTCCAGTCGCCCTTCTGGAGCGCCGCCTCACCCGCGTCGTACGCCTTCTGGGCGTCGGCGATCGCCGCCTTCAGAGCGGCGTCGTTCGACGTCGGCGGCGGGGGTGTGGTGCCCGGCGGCGGGGTCGTGGGCGTCGTCGGTGCCTCCACCCCGAAGACCGCGTTCAGCGCGTTGGTGAGGTTGTCCTCGAACACGGTGGTGTCCTTGGTCGTGTCACCGTCCGGCTGGTCCGCGTCCACGTAGGACACCGCGACCTTCTTCAGGAGCGGGTAGAGCGCGTTGCGGCCCTGGGCGTACACCGGCTCCACGTACAGGAACCCGCCGTCGAGCGGCACGGTCAGCAGGTTGCCGTACTGGATGTCGGAGTCGGCGCCCTTCATGTCCCGGACGAACTGGGCGACGTCCGGGAGACCGTTGAGCTTGCTCTGCACCTGGGCCGGGCCCGGCACGTCCTCGGTGACCCGCAGCAGTCTCAGCCGGCCGTACTCCTTGCTGGTGGCGTCGGCGTCGACCGCCATGAAGCCGCCCAGGTTGGGCCGGCCGTTCGGTGTGAACGTCGTCGTCAGCGAGAAGCGCTGCGCCGTGTCCCCGGGCATCTTCATGCTCAGGTAGTACGGCGGGACCGCGTTGCCGTCCTTGTTGGTCGGGTCGTCCGGCACCTGCCAGGCGTCCGAGCCGCTGTAGAACTGCGCGGGGTCGGTGACGTGATAGCGGGTCAGCAGCTCGCGCTGGACCTTGAACATGTCCTGCGGGTAGCGCAGGTGCTCCATCAGGTCGCCGTTGATCTCGGACTTCGCCTTCACCGTGCCCGGGAAGGCCTTCATCCAGGTCTTGAGGACCGGGTCCTGCGTGTCCCACTGGTAGAGGTTCACCGTGCCGTCGTACGCGTCGACGGTGGCCTTCACCGAGTTGCGGATGTAGTTGACCTGGTTCTGCTGGGCGACGACCGTGCGCTGCTGGTTGCCGACGGTCAGGGAGTCGGCCGTGGTGTCGCCGAGCGTGGTGCGCGAGGCGTACGGGTAGCCGTTGGTCGTCGTGTAGGCGTCGACGATCCACTGGATCCGGCCGTTGACGACCGCCGGGTAGGCGTCGCCGTCGATGGTCAGCCAGGGTGCGACCGCCTCGACGCGCTCCTTGGGGGTGCGGTTGTAGAGGATCCGCGAGCCCTCGCCGATGGCCCCCGAGTAGAGGATCTGCGGCTCGCTCAAGGCCACCGCGTAGGCGGCGCGGTTGAACGCGCCGGAGAGGCTGACGCCGCTCTTCTCCTTGTAGCTGGTGGTCTTCTCGCCGTTCTCCTCGTAGTCCAGCTCCTTCTGCGGGCCGCCCACGATCGAGTACTGGTCGGTCTTCTCGCCGTAGTAGATCCGCTGCTGGTACGTGCCGATGTCACCGGTCGTCGGCAGTCCGGACTCGGTGAAGACCGGGGAGCCGTTGGCGTCGGTCGTCGTGCCCGTGGCCATGATCGCGCCGTAGCCGTGGGTGTAGGTGAAGTGGTCGTTGATCCAGTTCCGCTTCGGGATGCCCTTGATGTTGAGCTCCCGCAGACCGATGACCGTGTCCTTGCCCTGGTAGCGGTCCACGTCCAGGGTCGTCGGGAACTGGTAGTACTTCCGCTTCTGCTCCAGCTGCTGGAACGTCGGCGAGACGATGTTCGGGTCGAGGACGCGGTAGCTGGCCGCCGAGTCGGCGTCCGTGCGGAGCTGGTCCTTGGCCTTGACCGTCGACTTGCCCGAGTAGTTCTCGGGTTTCGTCGAGTCGATCGCGTACGCCTTGCGGGTCGCGTCGATGTTCTTCTGGATGTACGGCGCTTCCTTGGCCTGCTCGTTCGGCTGGACCTGGAACTTCTGCACGATGGCCGGGTACAGGCCGCCGATCAGGATCGCGGAGAGCACCATCAGGCCGAAGCCGATCACCGGCAGCTGCCAGGTCCGGCGCCAGAGCGTCGCGAAGAACAGCACGGCGCAGATCGCGGCGATGCAGAAGAGGATGGTCTTCGCCGGCAGGTACGCGTTGGCGTCGACGTACCGCAGCCCCGTCCAGTTGCCGGTGGCCTTGAAGTCGCTGGACTTCACGGCCAGGCCGTACCGGTCGAGCCAGTACGCCACGGCCTTGAGCGAGACGAAGACGCCGAGCAGCACCGAGAGGTGACCGGTGGCGGCGGCGGTCGCGCGGGCGCCCGGGCTGGTGATCCGCAGTCCGCCGTACAGGTAGTGCGTGAGCGCGGCGGCGATCAGCGACAGGACGGTGGCGGCGAAGCCGAAGGCGAGGAGGAAGCGGTACCAGGGCAGGTCGAACGCGTAGAACGCCACGTCGAGCCCGAACTGCGGATCCTTCTGGCCGAACTTCACGCCGTTGATCCACATGAGCCAGGTACGCCACTGGCCCGAGGCGGAGGCTCCGGCGATCAGCCCCACCAGGACCGTGACCGCGAGGAGCACCCACTTCTTGAAGGGGGCGACCCCCATCCGGTACCGGTCGAGACTCTGCTGCTCCAGCGACATCGCGCTGAGCGGCGGGCGCAGCCGGTACGCCAGCCAGATGTTGAGGCCGACGGCGAGCCCCATGAGGAGACCGAAGACGGCGAAGAGGCCGACCTTGGTCCACAGGGTGGTGGTGAACACGGACGAGTACTTGACCGAGCGGTACCAGAGCCAGTCCGTCCAGAACCCGGCGAACATCACGAACGCCATGGCCAGGACGGCCAGCACCCCGAGTGTCATGAGCAGGGTGCGGGCACGCCGGGACGGCCGGCCCACTCTCATCCTCGGCCCGGACGGGCTACCGCCGCGGTCCGGCATCTGGAAAGCCAACGTGCGCCCCTCGATGTTGATGCGTCTGAAAAGCAGGCCCCGCGATCGTAGAGCCCACTGGTGCAACTTACTGAGGCTTTACCTAGTTCCCGTCTTCGGGGGGAGAGGAGGCAGGATATTGGTCATGTCGAACGTTTCCCCCTCAGGCCCGGCGATGGCCGCGAGCCCCCTCACCCGCGCGGTACTCGAGATCGACGAGTACGCGTCGGGTCTCGGCTGGAACCAGCCGGCCCGTCTGTTCGCCCTCGTCGACACCGCACGGCTCCGCGCCAAGGAGCCCGCCCTCGCCTCCCAGCTCGGCCTGGGCGACGACGCCACCGCCTTCACCCCCATCGAGCAGGACAAGCTGCCGCGCGGGAAGCCGCTCGACGACTTCCTCGGCACGATCGCCTGGCCCGCCTCCGTGGCGGGCTGCGCCCTGACGGTGGAGCGGCTGATGCTGCCGCCGTCGGCGGAGTCCCAGGTGCCGCAGGGGCTGAGCGAGAAGCAGCTCGCCAAGTGGGTGGCCGCGCACCCGGACCGCCAGGAAGTCCGGATGACCGTGGCGGTGCTGCGCGGCGGCGCCCGCGAGGCGGCGATCCGGCTGCGCGAGAAGGACACGACCACCGAGGTCCTGACCGGCCCCGACCTGGTGCCGGGCCTCGCCGAGGCGCTGGCGGCGACCTTCGAGTCCTGAACCGCGCCTGGTCGTGAACCGCGCCGGTCCACGGCGGCGGTACGAAGAGGGGGCGCCCGGTCGGATGACCGGGCGCCCCTCGTCCGTGGTGGGCCGGTCAGCTCGTGGAGCAGCTCGGCAGGTTCGCCGTGTCGCCCTTGCGGAGCTTCTCCAGCGACTTCGTGGCGTCGTCGATGGTGTCCACCTTGATCAGGGTCAGACCGTCGGGCGTGTCGGAGGCGGCGGACGCGCAGTTGTCGGCGGGGGTGAGGAAGTACTTCGCGCCCGCCTTGCGCGCGCCGACGAGCTTCATGTCGATGCCGCCGATCGGGCCGACCTTCCCCTTGTCGTCGATGGTGCCCGTGCCGGCGACGAAAGCGCCGCCGGTGAGGCTGTCCGGTGTGAGCTTGTCGACGATGCCGAGGGCGAACATCAGACCGGCGCTGGGGCCGCCGACGTCGGCGAGGTTGATGTCGATGGTGAACGGGAAGACGTGGTCGGTCCCGGCCTGGATGCCGACGATGGCGCGGTCGCCCTCCTCGGAGGTGGCGGTCTTGATGACCACCTTCCGGGTGACGGTGGGCTCCTTGCCGGCCTTCTCGGCCTCGGCCGCCTCCTTGGCGGGGACGATCGTGAACACGACGTCCTGGCCGGGCTTGCGCTTCGTGACCTGCTCGGCGACATCGCGCGGCTCGGTGACGGTCGCGCCGTCGACGGCCCTGATGACGTCACCGGCGTGCAGCCTGCCCTCCGCCGGGGAGTCCTTGACGACGGTGGCGACGACGACGCGGCTGGTCACCGGGATGCCCAGCTCCCCGAGGGCGGCGACCTTGGCGCTCTCCTGGGACTGGCTGAACTCCTCGGCGTTCTCCTGGCTCGACTGCTCCTCGGTCTTGCCGTCCGGATAGAGCGTGTCGTGCGGCACCACCACGTTGTCGTGGGCGAGCCAGCCGTAGACGGCCTCGACGGCGTTCATCTTGTAGTCCGCGCTGGTGACTCGGACCGTCGTCATGTTGAGGTGGCCGTCGGTCGGGTAGGTCTTGCGCCCGGAGATCGAGAGGACGGGCTCTCCCCTGGCCTCTCCCAGGGTATTGACCGTGGGGCCGGGACTCATCTCCGCGTAGGGCACCGGGATCAGGACGCCTGCGATGAGCAGACAGATCAACACCAAGGTGGAGGCGAGCATCGTCGCGGTGCGGCGTGGCATGGAACGACAGTACGGGACTCGCCTGTGGGTACACCCCTGGGGCGGTCCGTACGGGGCGGCCCGCGGGCCGCGTCAGCTGGACGGCGTGGAGACGGGGGCGGCCGTCGTGGCCGTCTCGCGCTCCTGGACGACCGAGTCGGCCGTCGTGATGTGGGATCGCTCCATCGCGTCCCGGAATCGGGCGTAGCCGGCGAGCTCGGCCACGTCACCTATCGTCTTGTTCCTCGAAGCCCAGCTTCCCCATATCGCCGCGCCGACGACTGCGAAAAGCGGAATCAGCAACCAGGCCAGCGCTGCCATCCCGACCTCCCATCCCCAGTGAGTTGATCAGCAGACTATTCATCTGTGGCATCAACGCTGCTGCCTGGGGGCCGGTTACGCAAATCGGGCGTTCGGCTACGCGCTGTCGGCGCGTCGCCTTGCGGGCCGGAGCCGTGTCAGGAAGGCCCTCAGCAGGCCCCCACCCACTCTTCCGTGCCGTCCGAGAAGGTCTGGTGCTTCCAGATCGGGACCTCGTGCTTGAGGTCGTCGATCAGCTTGCGGCAGGCCTCGAAGGCCTCGCCGCGGTGGGGGCAGGAGACGGCGACGACGACCGCGATGTCACCGATCCGGAGGTCGCCGACGCGGTGGACGGCGGCCAGCGCGCGGACCGGGTAGTTTGCGACGACCTTCTCCGCGACGCGGCGCAGCTCCGCCTCGGCGGTGGGGTGGCAGGAGTAGCCGAGCCCGTCGACGTCCGCCCCTCCGTCGTGGTTGCGCACGGTGCCGACGAAGAGCGTCGTGCCGCCGGAGGCGTCGTCACCGACGGCCCGGAAGACCTCGTCCACGGAGAGCGGGGTCTCCCGGATGGCGAGGAGCTTGATCGGGTCGGCGGCTGCCTGCTCGCCGGGGTGGTCGTGGGTGCGTGCCATGCACCCCATGGTGCCGTACGCCCCCGACATCCCGGAATAGCGGTTTCGACCGGTCGTCGGAACCCTCCGTAGGAGGGTTCTACAGGCCGCCCGCCCGGGCCCGCCCCCGGCGCGGGTCAGATCCCGCGCCGCTTCCGCATCTGCCGGACGAGCGCCGCCGTGCCGAGCAGCGCCACCGTCGCACCCGCCGCGCCCGCCGCCGTCGCGTCCTTGCGGCCCAGCCGGCGGCCGGCGACCGTGTGGCGGCCCTCGACCTCCTCCAGGAGGGCGGCGAGGACCTCCTCGTTGGTCCATTTCGGCCGCCAGCCGGCGTCGTGCAGCCGTCCGACGCTCACCACCCAGGGGTGCATGGTGTACGCGAGGTCGCCCGCCGGGGACGGCGTGAGGCCGATCCGGTGGAGGCGGGCCGCCGCGCCGAGGGCGACGGCCGAGGGGAGCTCCATGCGCCGGATCCCGGAGAGCTCCTCGACCTCCTCCTGTTCCAGCCAGCCCTCGCAGCCGACCGCGAACTCGCCGTCGACCTTCTCCAGGGCCGCGTACTCCAGCGCGCTCACCAGGTCCTCGACGTGGCAGAACTGCCAGGTGGGGCGGGAGCCGGCGACGACGAGCAGCCGGGGCGACTCGAAGTAGCGGGTCAGCGCCGTGTCCGTACCGCCGACGAGGACGGCGGGGCGGACCACGGTGACGTTGAGTCCGGGGTGCGCGCGGGGGGCCCGGCGGCCGAGGCGCTCGATCTCCAGCATGTCGCCGACGCCGGTGGCCTCCGCCGTGGCCCTGAGCTCGGCGTCCTCGGAGAGCGGGATGTCGTTGTCGGGCAGGGCGCCGTAGACCATCGCGGAGGTGCAGAGCACCACGCGGTGCACGCCGGCGGCCGCGGCGGCGGTCAGGACCGTCTGCGTGCCCCGCACGTTGTAGGCCGTTCGGGCGGCGGAGTCGGTCTCCAGGTCGAGATCGACGGCGAGGTGCACGACGACGTCCGCGCCGCGCAGCTTCTCCGCGATGGCCGGATCTCGCACATCGAGGATGTGCCAGCGCGCTTCGGCGACCTCGCCGCGGCGCTCGTCGATCGCGACGACCTGCTTGATCTCGTCGGAGGCGGCGAGGCGCCTGGTCAGCAGGTCGCCCACGCCGGAAGCGGCGCCGGTGACCGCGACGACGGGGCCGCGCGCGGCGGACCGGGTTGAGTGGTTTCGCGCTCCGCGAACCTGAGGATCTGGGGAACTCACCGGGCGTCTCCAGCGGTTGTCTTCAGTACGTACACGCATGACGCGTACGGACCAGGTGGCGCCCATCCTGCCGCAGGGCACGCCCCAACGGAGCACCGAGCCCATTTCCGGCGCGGATGTCTACGCTGGTGGTGTGCGGGTCTGTCTGACAGGCCTGGTCGGGCAGTCGCCGTCGGCAGGAGGCCGGCGGCCCTACGAGCCGAGGAAACCTGTGAGTGACACCCCATTCGGATTCGGCCTTCCGCCGGAGGAGCCGGAGAACGGCGACGAGGGCAAGAAGAAGGACCCCGCCGGAGGTGGCCAGGGCTCCGGCGGCCAGGGCGGCAACCCGTTCGGGGCGAACCCGTTCGGCTTCGGCGGGCTGCCCGGCATGGGCGGGCTGAGCGGTCAGAGCGGAGCGGACAATCCGTTCGCGGCGATGTTCGGCTCGCTGAACCCGAACGATCTGGGCGCGGCCTTCCAGCAGCTCGGGCAGATGCTGAGCTACGAGGGCGGTCCCGTGAACTGGGACATGGCCAAGCAGATCGCCCGCCAGGTGGTGGCCCAGGGCACCGCCGACGGCACCAAGGACGCCAGTGTGGGCCCCGCGGAGAAGGCGGCGGTCGAGGAGGCCTTGCGCCTGGCCGATCTGTGGCTGGACGGCGTGACCTCGCTGCCCTCGGGCGCGAGCACGGCGGTGGCGTGGAGCCGCGCGGAGTGGGTCGAGGCGACGCTGCCGGCGTGGCAGCAGCTCGTGGACCCGGTCGCCGAGCGGGTCGGCGCGGCGATGGGCGATGTCCTGCCGGAGGAGATGCAGGCCATGGCCGGCCCGCTGATCGGCATGATGCGCTCCATGGGCGGCGCCATGTTCGGCCAGCAGATCGGGCAGGCCGTGGGCGCGCTCGCCGGTGAGGTCGTCGGCTCGACCGACGTCGGTCTGCCGCTCGGTCCGGCCGGGCGCGCGGCGCTGCTCCCGCTGAACGTGGAGGCCTTCGGCAAGGACCTGGGCGTGCCCTCGGACGAGGTGCGGCTCTACCTGGCGCTGCGCGAGGCCGCCCACCAGCGGCTCTTCGCGCACGTGCCGTGGCTGCGGGCGCATCTGTTCGGCGCGGTCGAGGGGTACGCGCGCGGGATCAAGGTCGACACCTCGAAGCTGGAGGAGGCGGTCGGCCAGCTCGACCCGACGCACCCCGAGGCCCTGCAGGAGGCACTCCAGCAGGGCATGTTCCAGCCGGAGGACACCCCGGAGCAGAAGGCGGCCCTGGCCCGTCTGGAGACGGCGCTCGCGCTGGTCGAGGGCTGGGTGGACGCGGTGGTCCACGAGGCCGCCAAGTCGCGGCTGACCTCGGCGGACGCGCTGCGCGAGACGCTGCGCCGGCGCCGGGCCTCGGGCGGTCCCGCCGAGCAGACCTTCGCGACGCTGATCGGTCTGGAGCTGCGTCCGCGGCGGCTGCGGGACGCGGCGCGCCTGTGGGCCTCCCTCACGGACGCGCGCGGGGTCGACGGCCGGGACGGTCTGTGGGAGCACCCGGACATGCTGCCGACGGCGACGGACCTGGACGACCCGGACGGCTTCGTCCACCGCGAGCACCTCGACTTCTCGGAGCTGGACAAGATGCTCGGCGAGGCGGCGAAGGGCGACCCCGGCAAGGGCGGCGCGGAGGACGGGGACGGGGACGGCAAGGAGTGAGTCTGCACGATGACGCGGTCCTCGTACTGAAGGCGTACGAGGACCAGCCGGAGCTGCGTGACCTCTATCTGGATCACCTGGCCGCCCACCCGGACGGCATGTACAAGCCGTGCGGAGCGGGCCACCTCACGGGGAGCGCGCTGGTGATCGACCCCTCGCGGGGTGAGGTGTTGCTGACGCTGCACAAGAAGCTGGGCATGTGGCTGCAGATGGGCGGTCACTGCGAGGCGGGTGACGTGACGCTGGAGGCGGCCGCGCTGCGCGAGGCGACGGAGGAGTCCGGGATCGCGGGCCTGACGCTGCTGCCGGGCGGTCCGGTGCGGCTCGACCGGCATCCGATTCCGGCGCCGTGCCACTGGCACCTGGACGTGCAGTACGCCGCGCTCGCTCCGGCGGGAGCCGCGGCGGAGATCAGCGAGGAGTCGCTGGACCTTCGCTGGTACCCGTACGAGCAGGTGGCCGGGGTGGCGGACACGTCGGTGGTGCGGCTGGTCGAGAGCACGCTCGCCCGTCTGTGACGGGACATGGGGAAGGGGCGGTCGCCTGGGCGACCGCCCCTGACCCGCGTGCCGTGCTCAGTTCCAGGCGTTGTTCTGGTTCTGCGCGTGGGCGCCCTGCTGGCCGGCGCCGAACTGGGCGGCGATGCCCTGGCCGACGGCCGCGTTCTGCGGGGGCATGACCTCGCTGGGCTGGACGAGAGCGAAGCCCTGGCCGAGGAAGCTGAGCTCCCAGCCCTCGCCCGTGTCGCCGCGGCGGCGGCGGACGCTGGAGCTGTGCGTCTGCGCCTGCATCTGGACGCGCAGCCCGGTGGACCAGGCGACGATCGCGTCCGCGTCGACGCTCACGTACTTCTCGGGCGTGACCTGCATCATCAGCGGCTGGCCCGAGGTCATCAGGGCGACCTTGCCGCGGCCGGAGATGTTGAGCTGGTACTTGCCGGAGCCGGAGATGCCGTACTGGCTGTCGACGGCGATGACCTCGGTGTGGAGGGTCGAGTCGAGCGCCAGGACGTAGGCGCTGTCGACCGTCAGCCCTTCCTGGTCGACCTCCACGACGTGGACGTTCTGGGCGAGGTTGGCGAAGTAGACCGTGCCCTGGCCGGAACACCGCATCAGGTCGAGACCCTCGCCGGTGCGGGCGCGGGCCCGGCGCTGGTTCGGGGTCTGGTACTCGCCGTCGAAGTCGACGAGCCCCTGGTACGCGACCATGGCGCCCTTGCGGGCGAGGATGTCGTCCTGCCCCGTCAGGCTGACCCGCAGGAGCTGCGGGTTCTGGATGACGTACCGCTCCTGGCTCTGCTGTTCGGCGTGGTTGAAAAGCGGGCTCTGCATGGTGTGTTCTCGCTCCCCCTCAGCCCCGGACCCGCAGGCGGTCGGTGCTGTCCTCGCTCGGCTGTACGACGACGATGCCCTGGCCCGAGAAGGCCATCTGGTAGGCCTCGCCGCTGCCCCGCCCGATGAGGGAGGAGGCCTTGAAGCTGCGCTTGCCCTTGACCTTGAGCGTCGGCGACCAGGCGACGAGCGCGTCGGGGTCGACGTAGGTCTCGTCCTCGCCGCGACCGCAGTCGACGACGATCGGCGTGCCGCGCGAGGTGAGCGCGACCCAGCCCGTACCGGAGATCTCCACGTTGAACAGGCCCTGGCCGGCGAACTTGGCGAGTCCCTTGACCCGCTCGACGCCCCACTGGAGGTGCGCGTCGAAGGCGAGCAGGTTGGTGCCGTTGACGGACAGGGAGTCGTTCTGGAGGTTGATCACGACGACGTCGGCGCCGTAGTCGGCGAGGTAGAGCAGTCCGTCGCCGGAGCACTTCATGATCGGCGTGCCCTCGCCCGTGGCCCACTCCTTGGCGACCTGGCGGACGGCGGGCGGGTTGGGCTCGTAGGTGATGAAGCCCTCGTAGGCGACCATCGAGCCGGTCCGCGCGTACAGCTCCTGGCCGGAGGCCATGGCGACCTTCAGCATGGCGCGGCCGTGGTTCTCCATCCGGGCCGCGACGGGGGTCGGGGCGTAGCCCGCGAGTTGCTGGTTCATGACTTCGGGCTCCCTCAGACCTCGTAGGGCTGGACGACGATGAAATTGCCGGGGGCGCCCCGGAACTGGAGGTTCACGGTCTCTCCGCTGTGGCCCGGGTAGGCGTTGCGGCGGAGCCGCACCTGGCTGGAGAGGATGACCTGGGACGCGGACGACCAGGCCACGACGGCGTTGCAGTCGGCGAAGGTGGTCGGCGTGACGGGCAGGACCACGGGGATGCCGTGGGTCTTCACGACGACGGTGCCGGTGCCCTGGAACTGCATGGTGAACAGGGCTCCGCCGGGGATGCCGTGCCCCTCGATGCGGCGGACCTCGTACTGGAGGGACTCGTCGAACGCGAGGACGTTCTCCGCGGAGACGCAGATGCCGTCGCCCTGGAGCTCGATCGGGTGCAGATGGGCGCCTTCCTCGGCGAGGAAGACCTGCCCGCGGCCGGTGCACCGCATCAGCTGCATCTCCTGGCCGGTGGCGTTGCCGACGATCCGGCCGGCGAAGCCCGCGCCCTTGTGGGAGAAGTCGACCTTGCCCTGGTACATGACCATGGAGCCCTGCCGGGCGAGGACGGGGGTGCCGCCCATGGCGAGGTCGACCCGCATGAGTTGCTGGTTCTGCGGGGTCCACCGGGCGCCGGTCGCGGTCTCCTTGAACGGCGCGAGCGCGGCGGCGAGCCCCGCGCCGGTGGCCGGGACGCCCTGCGGAACGCCCGCGGGCTGCTGCTGCCCGAACTGCGGCTGCTGGCCGTACGGGCCGGGAGCCGCCTGCCCGTAGGGCTGCTGCGGCGGCTGGCCCTGGCCCGGGTACTGGCCGGGAGCCTGCCCCGGGATCTGGCCGGGGTACTGGCCCGGGGCCTGGCCGGGGTACTGGCCCGGGGTCTGGCCCGGGGCCTGGCCGTACTGCGGTGGCTGAGGCGGCTGCCCGTACGGGGCGGGGGCCGGCGGGGGCGGCGGGACCTGCGCGGGTGCCATCGGCGCCACCATCGTCGGCGCCGTGTGGACCGGCTGCACCGGCGCGACGGGCGCGGGCGGGGCCGGCGGGGCACCGAACGCGGGCGCCGGGGCGGGCGGCTGGGGCGCGGCCGGGGCGGGCGCCCCGAAGGCCGGGGGCGCCGCCGCCTGCTGCGGCGGGGCGAAGCCGGGTGCCGGGGCCTGCGCCTGCGGCGCCGCGGGCTCCTCCTCGGCGACCTCGCCGCCGAAGTTCCGCAGGAGTGCGTCCAGGCCTCCGTCGAAGCCCTGGCCGACGGCGGCGAACCGCCAGACGTCCTTGAGGTAGAAGTCGCCGAGCATCACCGCGCGCTCGGTGGAGAACTCCGCGCCCGTGAAGGCGTACCGGGCGACTTCCTCGCCGCCCGCCACGATCCGCAGGTGGCCGGGGCCGACCTGGGACATCTGGCCGTCGCCGTCGATCGTCGCGGTGAACGAGAGCTTCTGGATGTTCGCGGGGATGCGGTCGAGGGTGACGCGGAAGGACTCGGTGTCACCGGACTGGGCACCGAGCAGCTGGATGGACTCCTCAGGCGACTTCGGCTGGTTGAAGAAGACGAAGTAGCGGTCGTCCGAGAGCCGCTCGTCCGCGTCGAGTCCGAAGCAGCTGATGTCGAAGCTGAGTCCGGGCGCCGCGATCTGCACACCCACGTACAGATCGGTTCCCGCAGTCAGATCGCTGATCTTGGCCTTGTGGCCGCGTTGGAATTCCCTGGCCATGCGTAACGACCGTCCCCCATCCCGAATGGCGAATGCTCGCGCCAGGCTAACCGCTGAGTGCGACATTGAGACAGGGCAGGTCGTTTTCGGTACGGAATCGGGAAACACGCGCGCAGCCGGTATCGGCCGTGTCACTCCTCGCGAGCGCCCGGGAGGTGCGGGAGCCGCTCGGCGGCGACCACGCCCTCCAGGTAGCCGCGGGCCCGCTCGGTGCGCGGGTACGCCTCCAGGAGCCGCCAGAACCTGGGGCCGTGGCCCGGGACGAGCAGATGGGCCAGCTCGTGCAGGAGGACGTAGTCGATGACGTACTCGGGCATGCCCTGGAGCCGGTGGGAGAGCCGGATGCTGCCCTCGGACGGGGTGCAGGAGCCCCAGCGGGTGTTCTGGTTGGTGACCCAGCGGACGGAGCCGGGGCGCGCCCGGCCGCCGTAGTACTGGTCGGACAGGCGCAGGGCCCGCTCGGTGAGCTCGCGGTCGTCGAGGACGCTCCGGCTCTCCTGGGCGGCGAGCTTGTCCAGCATGACGGTGACCCAGCGCTGCTCCTCCGCCTCCGACATGCGGGCGGGGATGAGCACGATGGTCCGGTCGCCCTCGCGGTAGGCCGAGACGGTTCTGCTCCGCCGCGCGCTTCTGCGGACCTCGACCGCACTCGTCCCCGAGCCGCGGGGCGGCTTGCTGGTCAGGCTGCGCTGTGGGTCGGCGGGCACGGCCCCGACGTTACCCGCTGACGGTGGGGGAAGTCCTCCCTCCGGAGTCGTTTCGGGAAGGATCCGACCCCCTCGCGCACCATTCGAATGACTAATACCCCTGGCCTGTGGACAACTTTCGGCGGCCTTCACCACGGCGGGGCATTCTCGCTTCAGGACGACGGAAGAGCCGTTGTCGATCTTGAATGCGGTCACGGGCGGGGGCGGGGAAATGCATCCGATGGTGAAACCGGCGCTGCGACGCGCCTGGCGGAGTCTCCAGTGCGTCCAGTTCGGGATCACCCGCGCGCACGCGGTGGTGCTGAGCCCGGTCGACACGGGCACCGGGGAGCTCCTCGCGCTGCTCGACGGCACCCGGGGGACGGAGCTGCTGCGGGCCGAGGCGCGGGCACGCGGTCTGCCGGACGGACATCTGGAGGCGCTCCTCGGCCGGCTTGCGGCGGCCGGGCTCCTCGCGGACGCCTCGAACGGGCGGCCCGGGAAGGCGGGTCCGGGCGCCGGCGCGGTGGACACGGCACTCGATCCGCTCCGCGCCGACCTGGCCTCGCTCTCCGTCGTGCACCGGCAGCCCGACCGGGCGGTGCGGACACTGACCGCCCGGCGGGCCCTGCGCGTCCAGGTCCGCGGGGCGGGGCGGGTGGGGGCGATGGTGGCGGCCCTGCTCTCCGCGGCGGGCGTGGGCACGGTCGAGGTGCTGGACTCCGGCCGGGTCGAGCCATGGGAGACCTCCCCGGGCGGACTGCCGGCCGAAGCCGTCGGCGAGCGCCGGGCGACGGCGGCCCGGCGCCTGGTGCGCCGCTGGGCACGGGGCGGCGCCGGCAGAGCCGGGGCGTCCCCGCCGGGTGACGGCCGGGGCACGCCCGGGCTGTCACTCGTCGTGGTGACACCGCGCGACGGTCTCGGCGCGTACGTCCCCGACCCGCTGCCGGCCGGGCCGTGGATCGCGACCGGCACACCCCACTTGTACGCGGGGGTGCTGGAGGCGACGGGGACGGTCGGGCCGCTCGTCCTGCCGGGTGGGACGGCCTGCGCCCGCTGCCTTCAGGAGGAACTGACGGACCGGGAGCCCGTCCGGCCCCGGCTCCTCGCCCAGTGGCGCTCGGGCGCACCGCATCCGCTGCCCGCCTGCGACCTGGCGCTGGCCACGGCCGTGGCGGGACTCGCCGCCGCGCACGCGCTCGCGTTCCTGGACGGGGACCTGCCGGCCGCCACGGGCACCCGCTGGGAGGTGTCACTGCCGTTGTTGGAGTGGCGGACGGAGCGCCTGCGGCCGCACCCTGACTGCCCGTGCGGGGCGGCGCGCGACGGAGAAGGGGAGCGCGCCTCGGCAGCCGCGGGCGCGCAGGACACAATGGCGGGGTAACGGCCCTGCGCGACACGGCAGTCTGGGATTTGGAGGGGCACATGTCTGATCTTCCCCGGAAGGCGGTCACCCGGACCGTCAAGTTGGCCGCGTTGCCACTCGGCTTCGCCGGGCGCGCCACGTGGGGCCTGGGCAAACGGATCGGCGGCAAGTCCGCCGAGCTGGTCGCCCGCGAGCTCCAGCAGCGCACCGCCGAGCAGCTGTTCAAGGTGCTCGGCGAGCTGAAGGGCGGGGCCATGAAGCTGGGTCAGGCGCTGTCCGTCTTCGAGTCGGCCCTCCCGGAGGAGGTCGCCGGACCGTACCGGGCGGCGCTGACGAAGCTTCAGGAAGCGGCGCCGCCGATGCCGACGTCCACCGTCCACAGGGTCCTCGAGGAGCGGCTCGGGGAGAACTGGCGTGAGCTGTTCCTGGAGTTCGAGGACAAGCCGGCGGCGGCCGCCTCGATCGGGCAGGTGCACCGGGCGGTCTGGCACGACGGCCGCGAGGTCGCGGTGAAGGTGCAGTACCCGGGTGCCGGGGAGGCACTGCTCTCGGACCTGACCCAGCTGAGCCGCTTCGCCCGGCTCCTCGGGCCGCTCGTGCCGGGGATGGACATCAAGCCGCTGATCACCGAGATGCGGGACCGGGTCTCCGAGGAGCTGGACTACGCCCTGGAGGCGACGGCCCAGCGCGAGCACGCGGAGGTGTTCGCGGACGATCCCGACGTGGTCGTACCGGCGGTGGTGCACCAGTCGGAGCAGGTCCTCGTGACCGAGTGGATGGACGGGATCCCGCTCTCGGAGGTGATCGCGGACGGCACGGAGGCGCAGCGGGACCGGGCGGGGCAGCTGCTGGCCCGCTTCCTCTTCTCCGGTCCCGCGCGCACCGGCCTGCTCCACGCCGACCCGCACCCGGGGAACTTCCGGCTGCTGCCGGGCGCCGAGGGGGACGAGGATCCGGCGAGCTGGCGCCTCGGGGTGCTCGACTTCGGCACCGTGGACCGGCTCCCGGGCGGGCTGCCGGAGACGATCGGCGTGTGTCTGCGGATGACGCTCGCCGGTGAGGCCGAGACCGTCTACGAACTGCTCCGCACGGAGGGGTTCGTCAAGGAGTCCGTCGCTCTCGACCCGGACGCGGTCCTGGAGTACCTGCTGCCGATCATCGAACCGGCCGAGGCGGAGACGTACCTGTTCACCCGCGGCTGGCTCCGCGCCCAGGCCGCCCGGATCGCCGATCCCCGCTCTCCCGCCCACCAGCTGGGCAAGCAGCTCAACCTGCCGCCGTCGTACCTGTTGATACACCGTGTGACGCTGAGCACCATCGGCGTGCTGTGCCAGCTCAACGCGACGGTACGGCTCCGGGACGAGCTGGAGGAGTGGCTGCCGGGCTTCGTCGCGCCGGACGCCGACTGAGTCGTGCCCTGGGGCCGGTCACCACCAGGCGGAGTCGAGCCGGCCCTCGATCGCGCGGATGTTGGCGCGGGCGCAGTCCTCGCAGAAGTACTCGCGCCGGCCGTTCTCCACCGAACACGTCCAGGTCAGCGGAAGGGTGTCGGTGGTCTTGCCGCAGCGCGCGCAGGCGAGGGGTGCCTCGGGGGTACGGGCGTCGTTCACCCTCGTGACGATAGCCCGGCGGGGCCGCCTCGGCCCGGGCAACGCACCGCGGGGGCCGGTCCGTTCGGACCGGCCCCCGCGGGCGCGCCCCTGAAGGGCGCGGGGTGGAAACCCCTTAGTTCATGACGGCCATGGCCAGCGCGCGGCGGGCGCGCAGCGAGACGCGCTCGGCGCGGCGCTGCATGCGCCGGGCGGCGACCAGGCGCACGGCCTGACGTTCCGCCTCGGCCTCACGCTGGCGCTCGTTCATATGGGCACGAGCCAGGGCTTCTGGAAGGAGTTGCATTTCGCGGGTCCTGTTCTGACGCGCGGTGTGCGCGGCGGTGATGGAGAAGTCGGGGGTCGCGGAGCCGATGGGCTCGATGGCGGAAGAGGTCATCGGGGCCTGCTTCTGGGGATCGTTCGTGGAGGGGCGGTCGATGGTTCCGGTGGCACTCATGCGGCGACCGGGTTCTTGCGCGGACGGCCACGGGGCCGCTTCCGGGCGACGACCACGCCCTGGACGAAGAGCTCGCCACCCCAGACACCCCAGGGCTCGCGCCGCTCCTGGGCGCCGGCGAGGCAGGCGGCCATGAGCGGGCAGGTCCGGCAGAGGGACTTCGCGTACTCGACGTCGGCCGGGGACTCGGCGAAGAAGACCTCGGGGTCGTAGGCGCGACAGGGGACGGGGACGCCGAGGTTCTCGATGGCGTCGTCGAGCGCGGTGAGCGCGGTGAGGGGGGCGAGGGGGGCGAGGGGGGTCAAAGCGGGGTCCTCCGTGGAGCCGGGCAGGGAGATCGAATCGGAAGGCGGTACGGACGGGGCGTGCGCTTCGAGTTGCACGGTGGTCTTTCCTCGTCTGGTCGTTCCGGCCTGTTGGCCGGGGTTTCGGCTGGTACCGGGTGTTTCTTCCCGAGGCCCCTTCGCTCCGTCATCCCCGTTCGGGGACAAACAGAAGGGCCGCGGATCCCGGGTGGGGTTCCGCGGCCCTGAAGGCGCCGGTCCGATCATGGATCAGACTGGATCACTCCAGGGTTCGAGCCCACGGAAGGCCCACATCATGTGGTGGTGCGTCGTCGTCGTCTGGCGCTGCTGGATTACGGCACCGGTCGCGGCAAAGGCATAGGCCGTGGCCTTGCCCGCTGCTCCTGCTTCCAGTGCCTTGGTCGGTCGCCCATTGCGCTCGATGGCGGCCACGCCGAGACCGGACAGACCGGTGACAGGCAGACCGCTGCCAAGGAACGCAGCGCCGGAGAGGCCGAGCGAGCAGGCGGAGACGATCGCGCGATCGGTCATTTTGGCGGTGCTGACGAAGCCGGCGGTGCTGGGCTTGATGTTGCTGATCACGGTTAATCGCCTCCTCTCGGCGTCTCGGAGGGCTCGGGCGCGAGCCCTGACCCTCGTATGTATTTGGACAAGTACAGCACGAAGACAGGGCTTCGAAGAAGCCGCTGTGTCCGTGGTTAAGAACCTATGGCGCTTGACGGGGCAGGCGCAAACTATTTTCGCGACGAGTTTTCCTCAGACTTCGTCGGACCCCGTCCCTCCCTCCCCACCTGCGCAGATGGCCAGGACATCGGCTCCGAAGCGGTCGAGCTTGCGGATCCCGACGCCGGAGATCGAGGAGAGCTCGCCGTCGGTGGTCGGGACGCGCTCGGCGATGGCCATGAGCGTCTTGTCGGTGAAGACGCAGTAGGCGGGCTGGGCCAGCTCCTTCGCCTGCTCGGAGCGCCAGTCGCGGAGCCGCTCGTAGAGCCCCTCGTCCATGTCCGAGGGGCAGTCCTCGCAGCGCATGAGCTTCATCGCGCCCGCCTCGGTGAGCGTCGCCCCGCAGACCCGGCACAGAACGGGGCCGCGCGGCTTGCGCCGGCCGCCGGTGAGGCCCCGCTCGATGCCTCCGCTCCCGGCGACGGTGCCGGAGCCGAGGGAGCCGGAGCCGGGTCGCAGCCCCTTGAGGAAGCGGGTGGGGCGCCGGGAGGCGCGGCCGCCCGGGGCGCGGGACAGCGCCCAGGAGAGCGAGAGGTGGAGGCGGGCCCGGGTGACGCCGACGTACAGCAGGCGGCGCTCCTCCTCGACCTGCTCGTCGGTCTTGGCGTAGGTGATGGGCATCATGCCCTCGGTGAGGCCGACCAGGAACACGGCGTCCCATTCGAGGCCCTTGGCCGCGTGCAGCGAAGCGAGGGTGACGCCCTGGACGGTCGGCGCGTGCTGGGCGGCGGCCCGCTCGTCGAGCTCGGCGACCAGGTCGGAGAGGGTGGCGCCGGACTTGGCGCGGGCGAAGTCCTCGGCGAGCCGGACGAGGGCGGCCAGCGACTCCCAGCGGTCGCGGACCGCGCCGGAGCCGGACGGCGGTTGGGTGGTCCAGCCCTTGGTGGAGAGGACGGCCCTGACCTGCGAGGGCAGGTCCTCGGCGTCGTCGAGGAGGGAGTCGTTGCCGCCGGCGCGGGCCGCGCCGCGCAGGGCGATGCCCGCTTCCCGTACCTCCTGGCGTTCGAAGAAGCGCTCGGCGCCGCGGAGCTGGTAGGGCACTCCGGCGTCGGCGAGGGCCTGCTCGTAGACCTCGGACTGGGCGTTGATCCGGTAGAGGACGGCGATCTCGCCGGCCGGGACGCCGGCGGCGATGAGGTCCCGGATGCGGCGGGCGGTGCCCTCGGCCTCGGCCGGTTCGTCGGCGTACTCCGTGTAGGCGGGCTCGGGGCCCGGGTCGCGCTGGGAGATCAGCTCCAGGCGGTGCTCGGCGGCCCGGCCGCGGGCCTGGCTGAGCAGGCCGTTGGCAAGGTGGACGACCTGCGGGGTGGAGCGGTAGTCGCGGACGAGCTTGACCACCGTGGCGTTCGGGTGCCGGTTGCGGAAGTTCAGCAGGTGGTCGGGGGTGGCGCCGGTGAACGAGTAGATGGTCTGGCTGGCGTCGCCGACCACGCAGAGGTTGTCGCGGTCGCCGAGCCACAGGTCGAGCAGGCGCTGCTGGAGCGGGGAGACGTCCTGGTACTCGTCCACGACGAAGTGCTGGTACTGGCGGCGGATCTGCTCGGCGATGTCGTGCCGGTCCTGGAGGATGCCGACGGTGAGCAGCAGCACGTCCTCGAAGTCGATCACCGAGCGGTCGCGCTTGAGCTGCTCGTACAGCGCGTAGATCTGACTGATCTCGGCCGGGTCGCGCGGGGCGTCCCGGACGGACTTGGCGACCACGGCCGGATAGTCGGCGGGGACCGTCTGGGTGACCTTGGCCCATTCGATCTCGCCCGTGACGTCGCGCAGCTCGTTCCGGTCGAGCCGGATGCGGCAGCGGGCCGCGGCGTCGGCGACGAGCTGGATCTTCCGCTCCAGGAGCCTGGGCATGTCGCCGCCGACGGCCTTCGGCCAGAAGAACTGGAGCTGGCGCAGGGCCGCGGAGTGGAACGTACGGGCCTGGACTCCGCCCGCCCCCAGCTGCCGGAGCCGGCCGCGCATCTCGCCCGCGGCGCGGTTGGTGAACGTGACGGCCAGCACACTGGCGGGCTGGAGTATCCCCGCCCGCACCCCGTACGCGATCCGGTGGGTGATGGCGCGCGTCTTGCCCGTGCCGGCTCCCGCCAGCACGCACACCGGGCCGCTCAGGGCCCGCGCGACCTCGCGCTGCTCGGGGTCGAGCCCGTCGAGCACCGCGTCGGCCGTCTCCGGGACCTGCGGGAAGAGAGTGGAGTGCGTTGCTGCTGTCACCTGTCCATGCTGCCAGGTCCGGCGAGTTCGGTGCGGCGGCTTGTCCACAGGCGGGAGGCGCCGGTCATACGAATGCCGGGAATGGGACGGCCGGGGCGTACGTTCTTCTTCTCGGCACCCGTCAGCGAACAAGAGGAGCGCCAGGCCATGCAGGGCACTGTGACGATGTACAGCACCACGTGGTGCGGCTACTGCCGTCGGCTGAAGAGCCAGATGGACCGCGAGGGCATCGCGTACTCGGAGATCAACATCGAGCAGGACCCGGAGTCGGCGGCGTACGTCGAGAAGGCCAACGGGGGCAACCAGACCGTCCCCACCGTCCGCATCCTTCCCGTCGCCGGCGGCGACGAGGTCGTCATGACGAACCCGAGCCTCGCGCAGGTGAAGCAGGCGCTCGGCGTCTGACCCCGCGACTCACGACCCCCGACCGGAGAGGCCTCCGGCCGGGGGTTCCGTGTCTCTCAGACCACGTCGCCCGGCTTCGGGAGCGGCTTGCCGTACCAGAGCTCGATCAGGCGGGAGGCGATCGAGATGCCGTACGGGGGCAGCACCTCGCCGGACTCGAAACCGGCCGCGAGGTCCTCGCGGGAGAACCAGCGGGCCTCGTGGATCTCCTCGCCGTCCACGTCTATCTCCGAGGAGGTGGCGCGGGCGAAGAAGCCCAGCATGAGGCTGGACGGGAAGGGCCAGGGCTGGCTGGCGACGTACTCGACCTCGCCGACCGTGACGCCGGCCTCCTCGAAGACCTCTCGGGCCACCGACTGCTCGATGGACTCGCCGGGCTCGACGAAGCCGGCGAGGGTCGAGAAGCGGCCCTCCGGCCAGTGGACCTGGCGGCCCAGCAGGGCCCGGTCCTGGTCGTCCGTGACCAGCATGATGACCGCCGGGTCGGTACGCGGGTAGTGCTCGGCGCCGCAGGCCTGGCAGCGCCGGATGTGCCCGGCGGCGGCGATGACGGTGCGGTCGCCGCAGCGCGAACAGAAGCGGTGGAGCCGCTGCCAGTTCTCCAGGGCCACGGCGTGCACCAGGAGGCCCGCGTCGCGGTCCGAGAGCAGCAGCCCGGCCTCGCGCAGCCCCGCGGGCCGGGCGGACTGGTCCATGCGGCCGGGCAGCGAGTCCTTCTGGAGCGCGAAGTACGACACCCCGTCGGCGTCCGTGCCCAGGAAGTAGCGGTGGGTCTCGGTGACGGGGGCCTCGAACGCCGGGGTCATGACGAGCTCGGTGGTGCCGTCGGTCCGGTCGTCGATCAGCACCTGGCCCCCGGAGACCACGAAGACGCGGGTCGTGGGGTGGCTCCAGGCCGCCGCCAGCCACGCCTCGTCGAGGCGGTGGTGAGCGGCCCGGTCGATGCCGCTCGGTGCGGTCAGCGAGATCGGACGGTCCGGCCGGTCCGTTGACGCGTGCTTCAGGTTGCTCACAGGTGCTTCCAACTCCCCCGGATCGGTGTGTGGGTTCAGCGCCCGGCGGCGTGCCGGACAGGCCCTAGGGCGGCGGGCAGGTCGCCCCACAGGTGAGCCGTGGTCTCGACGCCCTTCATCAGGAGATCGAGCTCGATCTTCTCGTTCGGGGCGTGCCAGCCGTCGGACGGGACGGAGATGCCCAGGAACAGCACGGGCGCCTCCAGGACGTCCTGGAGGTCGGCGGCCGGCCCCGAACCGCCCTCGCGGGTGTAGCGGACCTTGGCGCCGTCGAAGGCCCTGCTCATGGCCCCGGCCACCGCCTTGAGTGCGGGGTGGTCGAGGGGGGTGAGGCAGGGGCGGGTCGGGGCGCCGAAGACGATCTCGTACCGGATGCCGGCGGGGACGAGCCCGGCGAGCCAGTCCCGGACGGCGAGCTCGATCTTGGCCGGGTCCTGGCCGGCGACGAGCCGGAACGACAGCTTGAGCCGGGCGGACGCGGGGACGATCGTCTTGCCGCCGGGGCCCTGGTAGCCGCCGCCGATGCCGTTGACCTCGGCGGTGGGGCGGGCCCAGACCCGCTCCAGGGTGGAGAAGCCGGCCTCGCCGAGCGTGCCGTGGGACGTGGCCGTACGCAGCCAGGCCGCCTCGTCGAACGGGAGCTCGGCGACGAGGGCGCGCTCGGCGTCCGAGAGCTCGGTGACGCCTTCGTAGAACCCCGGGATCGCGACGCGCTCGGTCTCGTCGTGCAGGGCGGCGACGATCCGGCCGGCGACGGTGGCCGGGTTCGGCACGGCGCCGCCGAAGGAGCCGGAGTGGATGTCCTGGTCGGGGCCGTACAGCTCGATCTCGCAGTCGGCGACCCCGCGCATCCCCGTGCAGACGGTGGGGGTCGTCTCGGACCACATGCCGGTGTCGGAGACGATCACGGCGTCGGCGGCGAGCCGCTCGGCGCGGGTCTCGACGAGCTCGCGGAAGTGCGGCGAGCCCGACTCCTCCTCGCCCTCCACGATCAGCTTCAGGTTGACGGCGGGGGCGGTGCGGCCGGTGGCGGCGAGGTGGGCGCGGACCCCGAGTGTGTGGAAGAACACCTGGCCCTTGTCGTCGGCGGCGCCCCGCGCGTACATCCGGCCGTCGATCACGGTCGGCTCGAAGGGCTCCGTGTGCCAGCCGTCCTCACGGGCCGCGGGCTGCACGTCGTGGTGGCCGTAGACGAGGACCGTCGGTGCGTCCGGGTCCCCGGAGGGCCACTCGGCGAAGACCGCCGGGGCGCCGTCCGTCTCCCACACCTCGACCGTGGCGAAGCCGGTCTCCGTGAGCTTCGCGGCGAGCCATTCGGCGCTGCGCCGGACGTCCCCCGCGCGGTCCGGCTGCGCCGACACGGAGGGGATGCGCAGCCAGTCGGCCAGGTCGCCGAGGAAGGCGGCGCGGTGCTGCTCGATGTACGTACGCACGGCGTGGACGACGCTGTCCGGGGTCTCGCTCATGCCTGCGAGCCTATCCGGCGCCGGAGGGTGCCCCACCCAGCAGGATGGCCTCCAGCTCGGCACGGCCGGGCAGGCGGGCGGGGCGGGCGACCTCGCCCGTCCGGACGTAGACGAAGGCGGCCGTGACGTCGTCGGGCGCGAGGCCGTGCTGCTCGGCCCAGGCGAGCCGGTAGATCGCGAGCTGGAGGGGGTCGGCGGTGCGGTGGTGGCTGGTCTTCCAGTCGACGATCTCGTACGCACCGGTGTCCCGGTCCCGGTAGACGGCGTCGATCCGGCCCCGGACGACCCGGCCCCCGAGGGTGAGGTGGACGGGGACCTCGACGCGGTACGGCGAGCGGTGGGCGTACGGCGTGCGGGCGAAGGCCTCCTTGAGGGCGTCGAGGTCCCGCTCGTCGAGGATCTCGGGCTCCCCCGCGAAGTCCTCGCCGCCGGGCAGGTCCTCGGGGCCGAGGAACGGCAGCGGCAGCTCCTCGAAGCGGGACTCCACCCACGCGTGGAAGCGGGTGCCCCGGCGGGCCGCGGGCTGCGGCGGCGTGGGCATGGGGCGGGCCAGGTCCTGGGCGAAGCCGTCGGGGTCGGCGGCGAGGCGGAGCACCTGGGAGGCGGACAGGTACGGGGGCAGCAGGACGTCGCGGGTGGTCGCGCGGGCGCGGCGGAGTTCGGTGGTGAGGGCGGTGAGGTCGCGGTCCCAGGAGGCGATGGTGCGGAGCTCCTCCGGGGTGAGGGTGGGTACGCGCTCGGGTTCCCGGGGGGCCGGGACCGCGTCCGTGTGGGTGTCCTCCGGGAGGGTCTCCTCGTCCCAGACAGGTTCGTCCTCGTCCGGCCAGAGGTCCTCGGGGGCGGGGGCCAGGGTGTCGGGCGCCGCGCTGGGGAGGCTGTGCCCGTCTGTTCCGTCCTGCGGAACGTATGCCCGCAGCCTGGTCCTCACGGCCTCCGCCGCGGCGCGGCGCCTCGTCAGCGCCTCGCCGTCCAGCGGCAGTGGCCAGGCCTCGTCCTTCGTGTTCTCCGTCAGGGACGGGTTCTCCGCGTCGGGTTCCGGGGCCTCCGCCCAGGACTCGATGTCGCCGTGGCCGGCCTCGCAGTGGTCGTACAGGGCCTGGAGGAAGTCCGAGGGGCCGCGGGGCTTCTTCTGGGAGGGGCCCCACCAGTGGGCCGAGCCGAGGAGGAGGGAGCGGGGGCGCGTGAAGGTGACGTAGCCGAGGCGGAGCTCCTCCGTGTGCTGGTGGTCGCGCATGGCGTTCTTGAACGACGTGAGGGACTTCGCGTCCCAGGTGTCGATCCCCGGCAGCGTGTCCGCGTCGCCGCGCAGGGCGTGCGGGAGCACCTGGGGCTGGGACGTCCACGCCTCGCGGGCGCGGGCGCTCGGGAAGGCGCCCGCGACCAGGCCGGGGGCGGCGACGACGTCCCACTCCAGGCCCTTGGACTTGTGGGCGGTGAGGACCTTCACCGTGTTCTCGCCGCCCGGGAGGGCGTTGTCGAGGCCCTTCTCGAACTGGACGGCCGTGCGCAGGAAGCCGAGGAAGGCGAGCAGGCTCGCCTCGCCGTCGAGGGAGGCGAACCCCGCGGCGATGTCCAGGAAGTTCGAGAGGGTCTCGCGGCGGCGGGCGGCCAGCGCGTGCGGGGAGGCCGAGAGCTCGACCTCCAGGCCGGTCGCACCGAGGATCCGGTGCAGCACGTCCATGAGCGGGTCGGCGAGCGAGGTGCGCAGGGAGCGCAGCTCGGCGGCGAGGCGCGCGAAGCGGACCCTGGCCTCGGCGGAGAAGGGCAGGCCGTCGTCGGAGGCGCCACCGGAGTCCAGGAAGGTGTCGAGCGCGTCGGCGAGCGAGACCACTTCCGCCGGGTCGACGCCCTCGACGGCGGCGGCGAGCCGCTGCTCGGGGTCGGGGTCGTCACCGCCCCGGTGGACGAGGAGGCGGGCGCGGCGGCCGAGGAGGGCCAGGTCGCGGGGGCCGATCCGCCAGCGGGGGCCGGTGAGGAGGCGGACGAGGGAGGCGTTGGCCCCCGGGTCCTGGAGGACCTCGCAGACGGCGACGAGGTCGGCGATCTCGGGCAGGTGGAGGAGGCCGGAGAGGCCGACGACCTCGACGGGCACGTCCCGGGCGACGAGGGCGGCGTGGATCGCGGGGAAGTCGGTGGCGGTCCGGCACAGGACGGCGATCTCGCCGGGCTCGCGGCCGGTGCGGACGAGGTGGGCGAGGGAGTCGGCGAGCCAGTCGATCTCCTCGGCGTGGGTGGGCAGCAGGGCGATGCGGACGCTGCCGTCCTTCTCCGCGCCCGGCGCGGGGCGCAGCGCCTCCACGCCCGCGTGCATGGCCCGCAGCGGGGCGGCGAGACGGTTGGCGAGGTCGAGGAGACGGCCGCCGCTGCGCCGGTTCTCGGAGAGGGAGTAGCGGCGCGCGGGGCTGCCGTCTCCGTGCGGGAAGTGCTCGGGGAAGTCGTCCAGGTTGGCGACGGAGGCGCCGCGCCAGCCGTAGATGGCCTGGCAGGGGTCGCCGACGGCGGTCACCGCGTGTCCGGTGCCCTGGCCGAAGAGGCCGGAGAGCAGCAGCCGCTGGGCGACGGAGGTGTCCTGGTACTCGTCGAGGAGGACGACCCGGAACTCCTCGCGCAGCAGGCCCCCGACCTCGGGGCGGGTGGTGGCGAGCTCGGCGGAGAGGGCGATCTGGTCGCCGAAGTCGAGCAGGTCGCGGGAGCGCTTCGCGGCGCGGTAGCGGACGACGAGGTCGAGCAGCTCGCGGCGGGCGGCGGTGGCCTCGGGGATCTTGCGCAGCTCGGCGTTGCTGAGCTTGGCGCCGGCGAGGGCGGTGAGGAGCTCGGAGTCGTACGCCGTGAGGTCCCGGGGCCGTACGAGGTGCTCGGCGAGCTCGCCGTCGAGGGCGAGGAGGTCGGTGATGAGGGTCGGGAAGGACTTGGTCAGCGCCGGGTACGGGCCGGGTGCCTCGCGCAGCACGCGCGCGGCGAGCTGGTAGCGGGTGGCGTCGGCGAGGAGCCGGGCGGTGGGCTCCAGGCCGATGCGGAGGCCGTGGTCGGTGAGGAGCTGCCCGGCGAAGGCGTGGTACGTGGAGATGCGGGGCTCGCCGGGGGGCTCGTCCGGGTCGATGACGTCGGGGTCGGTGACCCCGGCGCGGACGAGGGCGGTGCGGACGCGCTCGGCGAGTTCGCCCGCGGCCTTGTTGGTGAAGGTGAGACCGAGGACCTGCTCCGGGGCGACCTGTCCCGTACCGACCAGCCAGACCACGCGGGCGGCCATCACCGTCGTCTTGCCCGAGCCGGCTCCGGCCACGACGACCTGCGGGGCGAGCGGCGCGGTGATGCAGGCCGTCTGCTCCGGGGTGAACGGGATGCCGAGGAGCTCCTTGAGCTGCTCGGGGTCGGTGAGGTGTGCGGTCACCTCAAAGAGGCTAACGCGACCGACTGACAGTGCGGCCCGGCCCGGCCCTCACCAAGGCACGCACCCATGCCCTCCCCTGGCTCCCGCGCCCGGCTCACACCCGGATCACACGGGTGTGCCCTGCTCAAGCTTCGACAGGTCCACCGTCTCGGCGGCGGGCGGGACGGCCACGTCGACCGGTTCGTCGAAGTCGGAGAATGTCATGGAGCCCGGTTCCTCGCCGCCCGTCTTGACCATCTTGAGGATGTAGGGCTCGCCCTCCTGGGAGACGGAGACGGTGGTCGTCTCCGGCTCGGACGTCTCCGTGCCGGTCTCTTCCCCGGTCTCCTTCTTCACGAGCGTCGCGACCGGGGTGCCGTCCACCTCGCCGTCGGGCCCCCGGACCAGACCTCCGGGCTCCGCCTTTTCCTCGTCCAGGGAGGCGAGGAGGCCTTTCAGGTCGCAGATGCCGCCGAGGTCGTTGCTGCCCGCCTGGCCCGGGGCGATCTTCAGCCAGCGGCCCTTGAGGAGCTCGATCGTGGCGTCGATCTGCGCCTCGGGCATCCCCTGGGAGTCCATGGAGACGCGCCAGAACGTCTCGTCGCCCTTCATGTACGTGATGTCGTCGACGCGGCGCAGCTCGGCGGTGCCGCCGTCGATCACCATCACGCCGGTGCATTCGTCGCGGTCGTTGAGGGCGAAGTCGATGTCGAGCGACTCCCCGTCGGCGGTGACCCGGCCCGCCATACGGAGCGAGGTCGCGGACTGGGTGGCGGTGACCGCCCGCTCGCCGATCTCGTCGGGGGTGAGATTCTCGAAGGGGTCGGGGGACGGCGCTGGGGCCGGGGCCTGGATCAACGCCGGGGCCTGGCCCGCCGCCGGGGCCTGGACCACCGCCGCGCCCTGGACCACCGCCAAGGGCTGGCCCACCGCCGGGGGCGCCGCCCAGGCCGCCGCCGACGCGGGACCCGCGAGGGCGGCGGCGGCACACACGACCGCCGCTGCGCGGAGTTTTCGGTGGGACGCCATGCGAGCCTCCTCGCGGATTCCCCGAGTCCCCGCCCCTTGTCCACCAGGGTCGCCCCACACGCGCGTGCCCGCGACCGGGCGGGGCGGGTGGGGCGGGTGGGGCCGGTGGGTCAGGAGGCGCCGGCGAGCTCCGCCATGTCGACGACCTGGTCGGCCGGGGGCGCGGTGACGGTGACCGGCTTGTCGTACTCGCTGAAGGTGACCGTGCCGGGCTCCTTGCCGCCGGCCTCCACGACCCGGAGGATGTACGGCTTGGCGGAGTCCTTGGCCACGTAGAAGGTCGTGGTCTCGCCCTTCGTGCCCTTCTTCGTGAGGGTGGCGGCGGGCGCGCCGTCGACGTCGGCGTCGGCGCCGCGGGTCAGGCCCTTGCGCGGCGTGTCCTCGTCCATGTCCTTGACGATGGTCTTGAGGTCGCAGAAGGCGTCGGGGCCTTCGTCGCCGGCCGGCATCTTCATCCAGCGGCCCTTGAGCAGCGCGGACATGGCGCCCGCCTCCTCCGACGAGCCGCCCTCCTCGCCGGCGGTGGAGCTCCAGAAGGCATCGTCGCCCTTCATGTAGCTGACGCCGCCGGTGCCGATCAGCTCGGCCTTGCCGCCCTTGCCGGCCGCCTGCATCGAACCCTTGCAGGAGCCCTTGTCGTCGACGGAGAAGTCGACCGTCATCTCCTGCCCGTCCGTCGTGCCCTTGCCGTTCATGTGGAAGGCGGTGGCCGCCTTCGTGGTCTCGACGGCCTTGTCGGCGATGGCGTCGGCCGTGAGTCCCGCGAAGGGGTCGGCCTTGTCGTCGCCCTGGGAACAGCCCGTGACACCCGCGACCACGGCCACACAGACCGTCGCCGCAACCCAGAGCTTCCGATTGGCCTTCATCCGCGTACTCCTCAGCGTTCGTTCACAGCTTGTCTTCACAGCGCCCTTATGTGGGACGCCGTGAAGAGTGACGTGCGAAGGCGAACAAAGGATGCACGGAACGGAACGTGACTCTCCGCACAGCGTGTCACTCGACTCGTCACGGCGACTCGTCCCGGCGACTCGTCACTCGACGATCTGGCGGCCCTCCGGCTGGGCGCTGCAGGAGGCGCGGAAGGCGCAGTTCGCGCAGTGCTGGCCGGTGGTGGGCGTGAAGCGCTCGTCGAGGACGCGGCCCGCGGCGGTGGCGAGCAGGTCGCCGACCCACTCCCCTTCCAGCGGTTCCTGGGCCTGGACCTTCGGCAGGGCGTCCCCGCCCTCCTTCTTCGGGGCGGCCTGCCGCAGCTGTACGAGCTCGGCGCCGCCCGGCTCCGGCCGGTGCCCGTCGAAGACCTCGTCGAGGGCTCCTTCCCGGACCGCGAGCTGGTAGACGGCGAGCTGCGGGTGGTGGGCGACCTCGTCCCGGGTGGGGGCCGCCTTGCCGGTCTTGAAGTCGACGACGTAGGCGCGGCCGTGCTCGTCGGTCTCGACGCGGTCCATGGAGCCGCGGATGCGGACCTCGTACTCCCCCGCCGCCAGGGTCACGTCGAAGCCGTGCTCGGAGGCGGCGGGGGTGCGGCCGCCGCGGTCCATGACGTGCCACTGCAGGAAGCGTTCGAGCGCCACACGCGCGTGGGCCTTCTCCTGGGCCGACTTCCAGGGGGCGTCGAAGGCGAGGGCGTCCCAGACGGAGTCCAGGCGGGCCATGAGGACGTCGAGGTCGGCCGGGGTGCGGCCGGAGGCGACCTCGTCGGCGAGGACGTGCACGACGTTGCCGAAGCCCTGGGCGGCGGTGGCGGGGGCGGCGGCCTTGACCTCGCGGCCCAGGAACCACTGGAGGGAGCAGGTGGTGGCGAGGTTCTCCAGGGCGCTCGGCGAGAGGGCGACGGGCAGGTCGCGGTCGCGCAGCGGCACCGTGCTGTGCGTCGGCTCGAACAGGCCCCACCAGCGGTCCGGGTGCGCGGCGGGCACCAGCGGCTGGCCGTCCTCGTCGGCGAGCGCGGCGAGGGAGGCCAGGCGGTGGGCGGCGGCGTCGCGGAGCTCGGGCGAGGCGGCCGGGTCGACGGTCGTCGCCCGGAGCTCGGCGACCAGGGCGGAGACGGCGAGGGGGCGGCGGGGGCGGCCGGGCACCTCCGTCGGCTCGACCCCGAACTCGGTGAGGAAGCGGGAGGGCTGGTCGCCGTCCTCCGCCGGTGCCTTCACGGCGGTGACGACGAGACGGTCGCGGGCGCGGGTGGCGGCCACGTAGAACAGGCGGCGCTCCTCGGCGAGGAGGGCGCCCGGGGTGAGGGGCTCGGCGAGGCCGTCGCGGCCGATGCGGTCGGCTTCGAGGAGGGAGCCGCGGCGGCGCAGGTCCGGCCAGAGGCCTTCCTGGACGCCGGCGACGACGACGAATCCCCATTCGAGGCCCTTGGAACGGTGGGCGGTCATGAGGCGGACGGCGTCGGGGCGGGTGTGGCGGCGGGTGAGGGTGTCGGCGGCGATGTCCTGGGCGTCGAGCTCTTCGAGGAAGTTGAGGACACCGCGGCCGCCGACGCGCTCCTCGGCGCGGGCGGCGGTCTCGAAGAGGGCGCAGACGGCGTCGAGGTCCCGGTCGGCGTTGCGTCCGGCGGGCCCGCCGCGCAGGGCGGCGCGCTCCAGCCGCCCCGGCCAGGGGGTGCCGTTCCAGAGGACCCAGAGGGCCTCCTCGGCGGTGCCGCCGGCGCCCAGGAGGGTACGGGTCTCGCGGAGGAGCTCGCCGAGGCGGCGGGCGCCGCGGGCGTACGAGGGGTCGTGGGCGACGAGCCGCTCGGGCTCGGCGAGCGCGCGGGCCAGCAGGACGTCGGAGGGGGGCGGGACCTTGTTCCCACCGGCCCGCTCCTCGTCCCGTAGGGCACGGCCCAGGCGGCGCAGGTCGGCGGGGTCGACGCCGGCGAGGGGGGAGGCGAGCAGTTCGAGCGCGGTCTCGACGCCGAGCCAGCCTGCGGAGTCGGCGGCGTCGGAGTCGGCGGCGTCGGCGGCTGTGTCGGCGGTGTCGGCAGCGGAGTCGGCGGCGGCGGCTGTGTCGGCGGCGGTGTCCGAGGGCGCCTGCGCGGTGTCGACGGGCGAGGCCTCGTCCCCGGGCCCGCCCGCGGCGGGGCTCTCCGAGGACGCGCCCCCCGGCCTCGCGACCGCCCGGAGGGCGAGCAGCAGGGGGGCCACGGCGGGTTCGTGGCGGAGTGGGGTGTCCGCGGCGTCCGTCTCCACCGGGACGCCCGCCGAGGTGAGCGCCCGGCGGAGGGACGGGAGCGCGGCGGCGGCGCGGGTGAGGACGGCCATGTCCTGCCAGGGGACGCCGTCCTCCAGGTGCGCCCGGCGCAGCAGGTCGGCGATGTTCTCGGCCTCCGCCGAGGCCGTCGGGTACGTGTACGCCTCCGCCCGGCCCCCGTCCCGCGCCGCCGCGAGCTCGCGGTGCGCCCGGACCTTGGCGGCGGGGAGGCGGGTCAGCGGCATCCGCTGGGTGAGCAGCCGGGTCGCCCCGAGCAGCTCCGCGCCCGCGCGGCGCGAGGTGCGCAGGACGCGCACGTCGTTGCCGCCGAAAGCGGCCGGGAAGTCGAGGATGCCGTTCACGTCGGCGCCCCGGAAGGCGTAGATGGACTGGTCCGGGTCGCCGAAGGCGACGACCGTGCTCCGTCCGCCGCCCGCGAGGGCGTGCAGGAGCCGGACCTGCGCCGGGTCGGTGTCCTGGTACTCGTCGACGTACACCGCGTCGTACGCGGGCAGCGTGGCGCTCCCGGCGAGCAGGACGGCCCGGTGGACGAGCTCCGTGTAGTCGAGGACGCCCTGGAGGTCGAGGACGTCGAGGTACTCGGCGAGGAAGCCGGCCGCCGCCTTCCAGTCCGGGCGCCCGACGCGCTCGGCGAAGCGGGCGAGCGCGTCCGGTCCGAGGCCCAGCTCGCGCGAGCGCGCGAGGACCGCCCGCACCTCGTCGGCGAAGCCGCGGGTGGTGAGGCAGGCGCGGAGTTCGTCGGGCCAGCCGACCCGCCCGAGACCGGCCTTCTCCAGGTCGATCTGGCCGGCGAGCAGCTCGCGCACGGCGAGGTCCTGCTCGGGCCCCGAGAGCAGCCGCAGCGGTTCGGCGAAGAGCTCGGCGTCCTGGTGGGCGCGGATCAGGGCGTAGCAGTACGAGTGGAAGGTCGTCGCCTGCGGCGGGCGCCTGCCGCCGAGCCGGGTGGCCATCCGGTCGCGGAGTTCGACGGCGGCCTTGCGGCTGAAGGTGAGGACGAGGAGCCGCTCGGGGTCGGCGCCCCGCTCCATCCGGGTCGCGACCGCCTCGACCAGCGTCGTCGTCTTTCCGGTGCCGGGTCCCGCGAGGACGAGGAGCGGTCCGCCGGTGTGGTCAACCACTTCCCGCTGGGCTGCGTCCAGCTGAGGGGGATCCAGCGGGGCCGGCGCGGTACGCACCAGTCGGTACGCGCCCGGGGTCCGCTGCCGGCCCGGACCCGGGTACGGCTGTCCCTGGTGCGGCGTGTGCCGGGTGGTGGAGGAGGAGCTCACGTGGTTCGCCGGTCCTGGGGGATGTGGTGGTGCGGGTGAGGCGCCCATGCGCGGCGGCCGTCGCCGCGGAAGACGCGAACGTCGACGTTACGCGAAACGGACCGCCGCCGAGCCGTACTCCGTCCCGGATCCCGAGCCGTCCCCCGTGCCGGCGTCGGCGCCGTACGCCGTACCGCGTCCGCTCCAGCGGGCCCGGACGGTCCGTACCCCCCGGGGCTCCGGCCTCAGGTGTGAGTTCCGTCCCAGCGGGCCCGCCGCATGTCGATCCTCGGTACGTGTCCCTCGGCCGCCCGGCCCGCCTCGCGCAGCGGGGTGCCCTCCTCGCGGTAGTGGCCGAGGGCCCGCAGCTCGTGCCCGGGGAGCAGCGTCCCGTCCGCGCGGACCACACGCCACCACGGCGCCGTCCCGCCGTACAGGGCCATCACACGGCCGACCTGACGCGGCCCTCCCTCGCCCAGCCATTCGGCCACGTCGCCATAGGTCATCACCCGGCCGGGCGGGATCCCGTCGGCGACGTCGAGCACCCGCTCCGCGTACTCGGGCAGTTCTCCGGTCTCCCCCACGGGTTCCTCCACGCTCATCCGTCTCATCCTGCCTCACCCCACCGACATGGCCCTGATGCCTCCGCGCGGCGGCTCTTCGTGCCACCATCGTCCGGGCGGTGACTGGTGATACGAGATCAAGAGCGACAAATACAAGAACAAGAACGAGAACAAGAACAAGAGCGGGAACGACACGACGCACATGCAGAGACGGACATGGTGATGGGGCAGGACACGCAGCCTCCCGAGGAGGGCGAGGCCGGCCTGCCCGAGCGGGTCTCCGGGGACGAGCCCCTGCTCGCGGCCCGCGTCCACCGTCCCTCCGACCTGATGCGGCTGCTCGCCGGTCTCCTCGTCATCGGCCTCGTCATCGCCGTCGCCGCCTTCGCGCACGCCACGACGTCGGGCCTCGAAGAGGACATCAACAAGGGGGCCGGCGGCGCCCCCGCCATCTTCGTCAAGATCGCCGGTCTCGTCTCCTCCATCGCCGTCCTGCTGGTCCCGGTCGCCTTCGCCATCGAGCGCCTGATCAAACGGGACGGACTGCGCATCGCCGACGGCGTCCTCGCCGCCGTCCTCGCGCACGGCGTCACCCTCGCCACCGATCTCTGGGTCGCCCAGGGCGCGCCCGGCACCATCCAGGACGCGCTGACCCAGCCGCAGTCCGGCGGCGGGCTCACCGATCCGGTGCACAACTACCTCGCCCCGGTCATCGCGTACATGACCGCCGTCGGCATGGCCCGAAGACCCCGCTGGCGGGTGTCGCTCTGGGCGGTGCTGCTGCTCGACGCGTTCACGATGCTGATGGCCGGCTACACCACGGCGCTCTCGATCATCCTGACCATCCTGATCGGCTGGACGGTGGCCTACGGCACGCTGTACGCGGTCGGCTCCCCGAACGTCCGGCCCACCGGCCAGACCCTCCTCGCCGGCCTGCGCCGGGTCGGTTTCCGCCCCGTGACGGCGCTGCGCGCCGAGGGTGTGCCGGACGCGTCGGACATCGGTGACCGGGGCCGCCGGTACATCGTGACCCTGGAGGAGGGTGCGCCGCTCGACGTCACCGTCGTCGACCGCGAGCAGCAGGCCCACGGCTTCTTCTACCGGATGTGGCGGCGGATCACGCTGCGGACGATCACCACCCGCCGGTCGATCGTCTCGCTGCGCCAGGCCCTGGAGCAGGAGGCGCTCCTCGCCTACGCGGCCATCGCCGCCGGGGCGAACGCGCCGAAGCTGATCGCCACCTCGGAGCTCGGCCCGGACGCCGTGATGCTCGTGTACGAGCACATCGGCGGCCGGAGCCTGGACTCGCTCGACGACCACGAGATCACCGACGAGCTGGTTCGGGGCGCCTGGCGGCAGGTGCGGGCGCTCCAGTCGCGCCGGATCGCCCACCGCAGGCTCGCGGGCGACGCGATTCTGGTGGATCGTTCCGGCAGGGTGTTCCTGACCGACCTGCGGGGCGGCGACATCGCGGCCGGGGACCTGATCCTGCGGATGGACATCGCACAGCTGCTCACCACCCTCGGCCTGCGGGTCGGGGCGGAGCGGTCGGTCGCGGCGGCCGTGGAGGTCCTCGGCCCGGACAGCGTCGCCGACTGCATGCCGCTGCTCCAGCCGATCGCGCTGAGCCGCTCCACGCGCGCGACGCTGCGGAGACTGGCGCGGGAGCGGTCGCACCGCGAGCGCGAGGGCGTGCTCGCGGACTCCGAGGCGGCCAAGCGCGAGCGGGAGCTGGCGAAGGCGGAGGCCGCGGCGGGCAGGACGGCGGACAAGACCGCCGTACGGTCCGAGACGAAGGCCGAGAAGAAGGCGGAGCGGAAGGCCGAGAAGCGGGCCCTCGACACGGCGCTCGACGAGGCCCGTGAGGAGGACCTGCTCGCGCAGATCCGGCAGCAGGTGCTGCTGATCCGTCCGCAGGCGCCGGTGGAGCCGGTCCGCCTGGAGCGGATCAAGCCGCGGACGCTGGTCAGCATGATCGCGGGCGCGGTCGCCGCGTACTTCCTGCTGTCGCAGATCGCCCGTACGCCGCTGTCGACGATCAGCGAGGCGGACTGGCGGTGGGTGGCGGCGGCGGTCGTGTTCTCGGCGGTCAGCTACCTGGCGGCGGCGATGAGCCTGCTGGGCTTCGTCCCGGAGCGCGTCGGGTTCTGGCGGACGGTGGTGGCGCAGGTCGCCGGCTCGTTCGTGAAGATCGTCGCCCCCGCGGCGGTCGGCGGCGTCGCCCTGAACACCCGCTTCCTCCAGCGCTCGGGCGTACGGCCCGTGCTCGCGGTGGCGAGCGTCGGCGCCTCGCAGCTCTTCGGGCTCGGGGCGCACATCCTGCTACTGCTCCTCTTCGGCTATCTGACGGGTACGGAGAAGACGCAGTCGTTCAGCCCGTCGAGGACGGTCATCGCCGGACTGCTGACGGTCGCGGTGATCGTCCTGGTGGTGACCGCCATCCCGTTCATGCGCAAGTTCGTGTCGACGCGGCTGCGGTCGCTCTTCGCCGGTGTGGTGCCGCGCATGCTGGACGTGCTCCAGCGGCCCATGAAGCTGCTGACCGGCATCAGCGGGATGCTGCTCCTGACCGGTGCGTTCGTGTTCTGCCTGGACGCCTCGATCCGGGCCTTCGGCCACGGCAACGACACGGTCAGCTACGCGAGCGTGGCCGTCGTGTTCCTCGCGGGCAACGCGATCGGTTCGGCGGCGCCGACCCCGGGTGGTGTCGGCGCGGTCGAGGGTGCGCTCATCGCCGGCCTGGTCGCCGTCGGTCTTCCCATCGAGGTCGCCACGCCCGCGGTGCTGCTGTACCGCCTGCTGACCCTGTGGCTCCCGGTGCTCCCCGGCTGGATCTGCTTCAACTGGCTGACGAAACGCGAGGCGCTGTAGCGAGGAGGCCCGCCACCCGTCCGGACCTCCGCCCCGCGCGGCGGCCCGGACGGCGGCCCACGATGGGCCTATGCCGATCTCCGCCGCCCAGCGCGCCGCCCTGATCACCGCCACGACCGTGCTGCTCGCCGCCGGGTGCTCGGACGGGGCGGACGACACGGCCGACACGACGCAGCCGACCGGCTCGGCCGGACTCTCGGCGCTGACGGAGCAGAAACTGGCCTGGGCCCCCTGCCCGCCGCCGTCCGCCGCCGAGGGCGGCGGGACCGCGCCCTCGCCGCTCCCCGGCGGCACCACCTGGGAGTGCTCGTTCCTCCAGGCACCACTGGACTGGTCGGCGCCGGCCGGCGAGACCATCGAGCTGGCCCTCATCCGGGCCAAGGCCCGCGACCGCGAAAACCGCATCGGCTCACTCGTCTTCAACTTCGGCGGGCCCGGCGGCTCCGGCATCACCGGCCTGCCGGGCTTCGCCAACGAGTACGAGTCCCTCCGCTCCCGCTACGACCTCGTCTCCTTCGACCCGCGCGGGGTGGGCCGCAGCGAACCCGTCGAGTGCGCGTCCGACAAGGAGCTCGACGCGTACTACGCCCTGGACTTCACGCCCGACGACGCGGCCGAGGAGCGGACCCTGTCGGACGCGCAGAAGACGTACGCGGCCGGGTGCGAGAGGGAATCGGGGCCGGCCCTGCCGCACGTCGGCACCGAGAACGCCGCCCGGGACTTGGACCTGATGCGCCAGGTCCTCGGCGACGACAAGCTCCACTACTTCGGCATCTCGTACGGCACGGAACTCGGCGGCGTCTACGCCCATCTCTTCCCGGAGAACGTGGGCCGGGCCGTCCTGGACGCCGTCGTCGACCCCGACGCGGGCGTCGAGGAAGGCGCTCTCGCCCAGGCGAAGGGCTTCCAGCTCGCCCTCGACAACTTCGCCCAGGACTGCGTGGACCGCGGCGACGAGTGCACCCTGCCCGGCTCGAGCGTCGCCGAGGTCGAGTCCTCCATCACCGACCTCCTGGCCGCGCTCGACGCGAAGCCGATCCCGGGCATCGGCGACCGCGAGCTGACCCAGACGCAGGCCACCAACGGCATCGTGCAGTCCCTGTACTCGAAGGAGTTCTGGCCCTATCTGGAGCAGGGGCTCGACGCGGCCGACGGCGGCGACGGCGCGCTGCTCCTCTCGCTCTCCGACTCGCTGAACGGGCGCGGCCAGAACGGCACCTACAGCAACATCCAGGCCGCCAACGCCGCCATCAACTGCGTGGACTTCAAGGAGCGCTACACCCTCGGCCAGGCGAAGGAGCGGCTCGGCGAGTTCCGCGAGGCCTCCCCCGTCTTCGGCGACTTCATGGGCTGGGCGCTCGCGAGCTGCTCGCAGTGGCCGGTGCCGGGCGTCTGGGAGCACCCGGACGTCTCCGCGTCCGGTTCGGCCCCGATCATGGTCATCGGCACCACCGGGGACCCGGCCACGCCGTACGAGGGCACGCGCGCGATGGTGAACGCGCTCGGCAAGGGCGTCGGCATCGAGCTGACGTACGAGGGCGAGGGCCACGGCGCCTACAACGGCGGCAACGCGTGCGTGAAGAAGGCCGTGGACGCGTACCTCCTGGACGGCAAGCTGCCGGCCTCCGGGACCGTCTGCAAGTGACGCGCCCCTAGGATGGCCGCCTTGCCGGGATCCTGGGGGAACGCATGTCCATACGTGTACGCATGACGGTGCTCGCCGTGACCGGGCTGCTCGTGGCGGGCTGTACGAGCGGCGGGAACGGCGGGCCCACGACGGCGGCCCCGTCCGCCACCACCCCGACACCGCCGCCGACCACCGACGCCAAACCCTCCACGGCCGCCGAGCTCCCCGAGCTCCCCGCCTCCCTCACCGGCCAGCGCCTCGGCTGGAAGCGCTGCGAGGCCCCGGAGAACGGCCGGCGGCCCGGCCCCGAGTGGCGCTGCGCGACGGTCGAGGTCCCGCTCGACCACGCGAAGCCCGAAGGCGCCACGACCCCCGTCGCGCTGATCCGCAAGGAGGCCGGCGACAAGGGCGGCCGAATCGGCTCGCTCCTCTTCAACTTCGGCGGCCCCGGCGCCTCCGGCGTCGAGATCCTGCCGCAGGCGGCCGAGGAGTACGCGAAGCTGGGCGAGCGCTACGACCTCGTCGGCTTCGACCCGCGGGGCGTGGGCCGCAGCGCCGGCGTGGTCTGCCGGGACGACGCCGAACAGGCCGCCGCCGAGGCCTCGGTGGACCTCACCCCGGACACGGCCGCCGAGGAGGCCGCGTACCTCAAGGACAGCACCGCCTTCGGCGCCGGCTGTGCCCGCCGCTCCGCCACGGTCCTCCCGCACACCACGACCACCGCCACCGCCCGCGACCTGGACCTGGTCCGGCAGGTCCTCGGGGACGACAAGCTCCACTACTTCGGCATGTCGTACGGGACCCAGCTCGGCGGCACGTACGCCCACCTCTTCCCCGCGAACGTGGGGCGGCTCGTCTTCGACGCGGTCGTCGACCCGACCGCCGACACCACCGGGCACGCCCGCCACCAGACGGTCGGCTTCCAGCGGGCCCTGGACAACTACCTGAAGAGCACCGGCGAGGACCCGAAGGCCGGGGCGGAGCGGATCGCGCGCCTGCTGCGGAAGCTGGACAATGAGCCGCTGACCGTCGGCGACCGCCGGCTGACCGAGGGCCTCGCGCTCACGGGCATCGCGGTCACGCTGTACGGGCAGTCGAACTGGCCCCTGCTCACCCGGGCCCTGGCCGAGGCCGAGCAGGGTCGCGGCGGCGCTCTCCTCGAACTCGCCGACTACTACAACGACCGTGACGCGAAGGGCCACTACGCGACCCAGTCGCACTCCCAGCGGGCGATCTCCTGCGCCGACTCCAGCGAGCGCCCGACCGCCGCGCAGGCGAAGGCGCTGCTCCCCGAGTTCCGCGGGCTCTCCCCCGTCTTCGGGGCGCTCCTCGCCTGGGACACGGCCGGCTGGTGCGCGAACTGGCCGGTGAAGGGCGAGCGGACGACCCCGGAGGCGAGCGCCCCGGGCGCTGCCCCGATCCTCGTCGTCGGCACGACCGGCGACCCGGCGACCCCGTACGAGGGCGCGGAGAAGATGGCGAAGGAGCTCGGGGACGGCGTCGGCGTCCTGGTCACGAACAAGGGCGAGGGCCACGGCGCCTACGGCACCTCGCCGTGCGTGACGCGGACGGTCGACGCGTACTTCCTGAAGGGCACGGTCCCGGCGTACGGCACGACCTGCGGGTGAGCACGGGGAAGGGCCCGGACCTCATGACGAGGTTCCGGGCCCTTCCCTATGATCCGTGATCCGTGATCCGAGGACCGTGATCCGTCTAGTAGACCGGCTTCTCGGGCTCGATCTGGTGGACCCAGCCGATCACGCCGCCGCCGACGTGCACCGCGTCGGCGAAGCCCGCGGACTTGAGCACCGCGAGGACTTCCGCACTGCGGACACCCGTCTTGCAGTGCAGGACGATCCGCTTGTCCTGCGGCAGGTCCTGGAGGGCGGTGCCCATCAGGAACTCGCCCTTCGGGATGAGGCGCGCGCCGGGGATCGAGACGATCTCGTACTCGTTGACCTCACGGACATCGATGATGTCGATGTTCTCGCCCTCGTCGATCCACTCCTTGAGCTGCTTGGGAGTGATCGTCGAGCCGAGCGCCGCCTCCTGGGCCTCCTCGGACACGACGCCGCAGAAGGCCTCGTAGTCGATGAGCTCGGTGACGGTGGGGTTCTCGCCGCAGATCGCGCAGTCCGGGTCCTTGCGGACCTTGACCTGGCGGTACTGCATCTCCAGGGCGTCGTAGATCATCAGGCGGCCGACCAGCGGGTCGCCCACGCCGGCGAGCACCTTGATGGCCTCGGTGACCTGGATGGAGCCGATGGACGCGCACAGCACGCCCAGGACGCCGCCCTCGGCGCAGGACGGGACCATGCCCGGCGGCGGGGGCTCCGGGTAGAGGCAGCGGTAGCAGGGGCCGTACTCGGACCAGAAGACCGAGGCCTGGCCGTCGAAGCGGTAGATCGAACCCCAGACGTACGGCTTGTTCAGCAGCACGCAGGCGTCGTTCACCAGGTAGCGCGTGGCGAAGTTGTCCGTGCCGTCGACGATCAGGTCGTACTGGCCGAAGATCTCCATCACGTTGTCGGCTTCGAGCCGCTCCTCGTGAAGGATCACGTTCACGTACGGGTTGATGCCGAGCACGCTGTCGCGCGCCGAGGCGGCCTTGGAGCGGCCGATGTCGGCCTGGCTGTGGATGATCTGACGCTGGAGGTTCGACTCGTCGACCTCGTCGAACTCCACGATGCCGAGCGTGCCCACGCCGGCGGCGGCCAGGTACATCAGCGCCGGCGAGCCGAGGCCGCCGGCGCCGACACACAGCACCTTGGCGTTCTTCAGCCGCTTCTGCCCGTCCATCCCGACGTCCGGGATGATCAGGTGGCGGGAGTACCTGCGGACCTCGTCTACGGTGAGCTCGGCAGCCGGCTCGACCAGGGGTGGCAGCGACACGGGGACTCCGGTTGTCGGTATGTCAGTACGGTTGTTCTCCCCGTAACACTGCCACGCCCCTCCTCATTCCGAGACACCCGGTCCGATCCGCGAGACGATTTCGTCCCAGTAGCCGGGCAGCGAGTGGAATGGCGTGCTTTGTCCCCGACCTCCCGCCCGGTCGGTGAAGAAGATCGTCCCGGCCCCCTGCCAGCGGGCGACCCGCAGCGCCTCGTCGAGGTGCGTGCGCGGGACCCCGTGCACGAGGTGGACGAACTTCGCCTCCGCGTAGTCGGCGGTCCACTCCGCCACCTGTGACCAGCGGTAGTCCGTCCAGGCGCCGGAGAAGGTGACCAGCTGGTCGGCGGTCTCCGCGTACCCCGGGTGGGGGTGGGTGCCGTGCCCGAGGACGAGGTGCGCCTCGCCGCCGAGGACGGCCTCCAGGGTGGCCGTGAGCCGCCGCGTCCCGGACAGGTCGGCCCGGTCCGAGGGGGCGCGATCCAGGTAGAAGCCGTCCGCCTTGTACCAGTCGAGGAAGCGGTGGGCGTCCGAGACCAGCTCCCCGAAGGGCCGGGAACCGTAGGCGAGGTCCAGGTGCCCGAGGACCCGGACCCCGGCGTTACGGAGCTTCCCGGCGGCCTCCAGGCAGTGCGGGTCGGGACGGCTCCCCGGGCCGTCCGCGACGTTGAGCACGGCCCAGTGCAGCGGGGTCCCGGGGCGGGTCAGCTCGGCCCACTCGACGGGGGCGAGCAGCGGGTGGGCGTAGCCGGGGACGCCCACCCCCAGCGCCGTGGCGGTGGGCGTCGTCAGATGCGGCACGCCGCCTCCATCCAGATGTCGGCGAGCGACTCCTCCAGGTTGATCCGGGGCCGCCAGCCGAGCCGGTCGCGGGCGGTGCGGACGTCGGCCTGCTGCCAGGGGCCGCAGCCGTCGGGGTACGGGTAGGGGGCGGCGGCGAGCTGGTCGGCGATGGTCCCCTCGGTGCGGGGTGCGCCGATCATCGGGCGCTGCGGCATGCCGTGCGGGGCGTCCAGCTCGTGGAGGTTGCCGGTGTAGCCGGCGACCCGGGCGAGCACGGCGGCGGCGTCGCGGAGCCGGACCGCGCGGCCGGTGCCGATGTTGACGACGCCCTGGGCGGCGGAGAGCGAGGCCGCGTGGACGGCCCTGGCCACGTCCCGTACGTCGACGAAGTCCCGCTGCACGCCGAGTCCGCTGAGCTTGAGCTCGCCGTCCCCGGCCTGCATCGCGCGGCGCATCGCCTCGGCGAGGCGGCCGAGCGGGGAGCCGGCGGGGGTGCCGGGTCCGACGGGCGAGAACACCCGCAGGACGACGGCGTCGAGGCCGGAGCCGAGGACGAGTTCGGTCGCGGCCAGCTTGGACACCCCGTACGGGCCGCCGGGGCGGGGCACGGCGTCCTCGGCCGTGGAGGCGCCGGGCTGGCTCGGCCCGTACTCCGAGGCGCAGCCGACCTGTACGAGCCGGGCGCCACAGCCGCTGCGGCGCAGGGCCTCGCAGACGGTGGCGACGGCGATGGTGTTGTGCCGGATCAGCTCGCGGGCGCCGCCGCGGGTGGCGCCCGCGCAGTTGACGACGACCCCGGGGTGGACGGCGTCGAGGAAGCGGGTCAGCGCGCCCGGGCTGCCGGAGGCGAGGTCGAAACGCACGTCGGCGTCGTCGCCGCGGCCGAGGGCGGTGAGGTGGACGGCCGGGTCGGCGAGCAGCCGGTCGGCGACGAAGCGGCCGATGAAGCCATTGGCTCCGAGCAGTAGCACCCTCATCGCGCGGCCCCTTCGTGCCGACCGGCCGGTGCTTGGGGTTGAGGGGTCATGGTCTTCGGTCTCCTTGCGGGGTGATGAGAGAGGTGACGGGGCACGCCCGCGGCGTCGGCTCCGCGGGTGCGAGAAGGTGTCTCGGCGGGAGGTCGGCGGGGTGGTGGTTGCGGTGGTCGCCAGGCCTTCGCTCGGGTTCTCACGGGGTGGCTGTATGGGCGGAGGCCCGGGCGAGGGCGCCGGTCGCGTGGGCCAGCAGGCCGAGCGCGGCGGTGCCGCAGACGAGGGTGGGTACGGCCCCGGGTCCCGCGGCGTCGGTTAGGGCGCGCACGGGGGCGGCGAGCGCGTCGAAGCCGGGGACGGGGATACGGGCGGCGAGGACGCTCGCGAGGGCGAGGGCCTCGGCGGCGCAGGCGGCGGCGAGCGCGGCGGAGGCCGTCTCGGGGAAGCCGTGGACGGTGAGGAGCCGGGCGAGCAGCAGGAGCGCGCCGAGGGTGAAGGCCCCCGGGCTGAATCCGGTGAGCGCCAGGAGGGCGGTGAGCGCGAGGAGCTGGAGCGTCACGGTGCCGAGGAGCAGCGGTCGGGCTCCGGCGGCGAAGTCCGCGAGTCCCCGGCTGTCGGCGATCCGCCGGCGGGCCCGGCTCGCGAAGACGTGGGCGCCCCAGGCGGCGGGGGCGACGGCGAGGGCGAGGGCCAGGAGGGGGCCGGGGGCGAGGTCCCAGGGCCCGTCGGGGCCGCCCGTCAGCACCTGCGCCAGGAGCCCGTCGCCGGCGAGCGCGTACGCGAGGAGCCAGACGGTCCAGAGGCGGGCGGCGGGCACGGTCCGGCCGCCGGGGGCGCGGAGCGGTCCGCGCCGGACGGCGAGGAGGAGCGCGCCGGTGAGCGCGACGGCTCCGGCGGCGCCGACGGCGAGGCGGACGGACCCCTGGGTGAGGGCGAGCCCGAGCCCGGCGAGCGCGGCGGCGGCGCCGGGCGCGAGGGCGGCGAGCACCCAGTCGGCGCGGGCCCGCTCGACCGACGCCGGGGCCGGGGGCGTGCCGGTGCCGCGCGGCACGCGCACGTACAGCTCCTCGGCGAGCGCGAAGACGTCCCGGTGCCGGAAGCGGGCGGCGGTCCGGTCGGTGAACCCCTGCGCTTCGAGCCCGGCGGCGATCTCCAGCGGGTCGACGGCCCGCTCGCACAGCTCCCGGTGCCGGTGCATGAGCACCTTGACGGGATCGGCGTTGCCGCGCCGCGGCCGGGGAGCCGAGACCGAGGCGCCAGGCGCGGGCGCACCCGCCCCCTCGACCGCCCCGGGACCGACGGCGCCGGCCCGGTCGGCGGTGGTGGCGGTGGTGGCGGTGGTGGTGGCGGCGAGAGCGTCCACCGGGGCAGGCCCTTCCGGCAGGGCGGGCGGGTCCGCCGAGGCGAGCGGGTCCGCCGGGGCGAGCGGATCTGCCGAGGCTAGCCCTGCCACCGAGGCGAGCCCCGCCACCGGCGCGAGCGCGTCCACCGAGTCGAGCCCCGCCACCGGCGCGAGCGGGTCCACCGAGGCGAGCCCCGCCACCGGGGCGAGTGTGCCCGCCGGGGCGGGCGCCTCCGCCGGAGTCGCGGGCGTGTCCGCCAGGGATGACTCCTCGGCCGGGGACAGCTCCCCCACCAGGGTCGGCGAGGCGAGCGCCTCCGGTTCGTCTGGCGAGGTGGGTGCCTTCGTCGCGGCCATCCAGGCGAGACCGCGCTCCGGGGCGTCGAAGGGGTCGGCGCCTGCGGGAGCCGGTGCGGCGGACGGGGCTATCCCGGACGGCGCGGTGTCCACGGCCTCCGGCCCGTCCGGCCCGTCCGGCGCCTCCGGCGGGAGGTCCCTCGCCTCGGTGCCGTCCGCGGTCAGGGCCGGGGTGCCGAGGAGTGCTTCGGAGCGGGCGTCCCAGGCTCCGGGGCTCGTGGGGGCGGCGGGGCCGCGCATGGGGGTGCCTCCTTCAGGCATCGGGGGCTCCTGTGCCCGCGGTCACGGCCTGGTGCGTCCAGCTGCCGGGCACGTGGGCCTCGGCCGGGTGGGCGAAGGGCACGCCGTCCCCGGAGCGGTGGCGCACCGGCGCGTGGGAGAGAAGCTCCAGGTAGATGCCGCGGAACGCGGCGAGGTTCTGTTCGACGGTGAAGAGTTCGAGCGCGCGGGCGCGGGCCGCGGCGCCCAGCCGGTAGCGGCGCTCGGGCTCCCGGAGCAGCGCGAGGCACGCGTCGGCGAGCGCGCGCGGGTTGCGCGGCGGGACGACGAGGCCGGTGCCGCCGATGACCTCGACGACCGCGCCGACGTCGGTCGAGACGGTGGCGCGGGCGCAGAACATCGCCTCGACGAGGCTGGTCGGGAAGCCCTCGACGACGCTGGAGAGGACGACGACCGCGGCGGAGGCGTACGTCTCCTCCAGGGTGGGTGCCTCGGGTCCGCCGAGCTCCTCGAAGGTGACGGGGTTCTCGCCGACGGCGTGCGCCCCCGGGGCCTCGTCGGGGAAGAGCTGCGCCGCGAACCCCTTGCAGTGCGTGAGGTACGCGTCGGCGGCGGGCTCGCCGGTCGGCACGGCGACGATCCGCAGCCGGACGTCGGGCTGCCGGGCCCGGATCTCGGCGAAGGCGTGCAGCAGGGCGACGAGGTCCTTGGCGGGTTCGACGCGGCCGACCCAGACGAGGGTGGTCGGGTCGCCGCTCTCCTCGTCCTCGCCGACCTCGGCGAAGCGGTCGGAGGCCAGGCCGGGATGGACGGTGCGGATCCGGGCGCGGTCGGCGCCGCACCTCTCCTGCCAGCGGCGGGCGTGGGCGTTGCCGGGGGTGAGGAGCGCGGCCTGACCGTAGGTCTCGGCGGCGAGCCGGCCGTGGAGGGCGGCGAGGAGGCCGCGCAGGGGGGCGGAGCGGTCGGCGACGGCCGGCGAGAGGTAGTGGGCGCGGAGCTGGACGCCGTATTCGGTGACGAGGAGCGGCGTCCCGAAGAAGCGTTTGGCCAGGAGTCCGGGGAGCGCGGTCGTGCCGCCGGCGGTGGCGTGGCAGACGTCGACGGCGCCGAGCGCGTCCTCCTCGTACCAGTCGAGGGAGAGCGGGCGCAGGGCGCGCTCCAGGTGGTCGACGAAGGCGAGGTGGTCGGGGAGGTCGGCCGCCGCCGCGGTCCGGCGTGCGCCGGGGGCGCGGCAGGCGGCTTCGAGGGCGCGGACGGCGTCGTCGGAGCGGAGCGCGCCGGGCAGTCCGCCGCGCTCGCGGGCGAGGTCGGCGAGGGCGTGGAGCCCGGTGGCGAAGGAGGTCTCGTCGTGTTCGGCGCAGAGGCCGGTGGCGAGGGCGTGGAAGCCCTCGGTGAAACGGCGGCGCTCGCGCCGTCCGTAGGCGCGGCGGGAGGCGCGGTCGTCTCCGAAGGCGGCCCGCTCGACGCGGCTCCCCGGGGTGGTGTCGATGTCAGGGCCGCTCACGTCGCCCGTGCGGACGGTCCGGGCGTTCGGGGGGAGCGGGGCCGTGGTGCCGGTGGGGCCGAGGGCGTAGACGTCGAACTGGTGCTGCCCGAGCCCCTGTACGAGCCGTTCGCACCAGAGTCCGGCCTCACCGGTGACGTACGGGTAGCCACCCTCCGTGAGCAGTCCGATCCGCACGAGTGCACCCCCGATCTCCCTTGACGTCGGCCACCGTTGGTCCGGCGACTCGCAGCGGGAAGAACGTAAGCGGAGATACCGGTGGCGCGATGGACGGTTGTCCGTCGCACCACCGGAAGGGGTGAATGCACGTAACTTTCCCACCCCGGTCGCGTTCGGTCGCGATACGCGGCGGATCGGTTACGGAACGTCAGGCCGGGGCCAGTTCCCGGCGCCGCCCCCGACGCTCGGCCGCGAGGACCGGATCGAGGGACGGAACGGCGGCGAGCAGCCGGCGCGTGTACGGATCCTGGGGTGCGCCGTACACCTCCTCGACCGTGCCCTGCTCGACGATCCGCCCCGCGCGCATGACGGCGACACGGTCGCTGACCTGCCGGACGACGGCGAGGTCGTGGGCGATGAAGACGAGCCCGAGGCCGAGTTCGGCCTGGAGCTCGGCGAGCAGCGCGGTCACCTGGGCCTGGGTGGTGACGTCGAGCGCGGAGACCGGTTCGTCGCAGACGACGACCCGGGGCTCGGCGGCGAGCGCGCGGGCGATGCCGACGCGCTGGCGCTGGCCGCCGCTGAACTCGTGCGGGTAGGCCGCGTGCCGGTCGGGTTCGAGCCCGACCCGGTCGAGCAGCTCCCGTACCCGGGAGCGGATCCGGGTCTCGTCGCGCTCCCCCGCCGCGCGCAGCGGGTCGGCGATCGACTCGCCCACGGAGCGGCGCGGGTTGAGGGAGGCGACGGGGTCCTGGAAGACCATCTGGAGTTCGCGGCGGTAGGGGCGCAGCTCCCGGTCCGACAGGGCGCCGATGTCCGTACCCCCGAAACGGAGCCGGCCCCCTGTCGGATCGAGGAGCCGCACCAGCATCCGGCCGAGCGTGGTCTTGCCGCTGCCGGACTCCCCGACGACGCCCAGGGTTTCACCGGCGTGGACGGTGAGGGAGACACCGTCGACGGCGGTCACCGCGCTCTTGCCGCGCCCGAACTCCCGCCGCAGGTCGAGCGCTTCGAGGAGCGGCTCGCGGGCGGGCGCGGGGGCGACGGGCCGCACCGGCCCGTCGAGCCGGGGCACGGCGCTGAGCAGCCTGCGCGTGTACGGCTCCGAGGGGGCGCCCAGCACCCCGGCGACGGGCCCGCGTTCGATCTCGCGGCCGCCGCGCATGACGAGCACGTCGTCGACGCTCTCGGCGGCCACGCCCACGTCGTGGGTGACGAGGAGCAGCGCGGTGCCCGTCTCGCGCCGGAGCTCGTGCAGCAGGTCGAGGATCTGGGCCTGCACGGTGACGTCGAGGGCGGTGGTCGGTTCGTCGGCGACGATGATCCGGGGTGCGCAGGCGAGGGCCATCGCGAGGAGGGCACGCTGGCGCATGCCCCCGCTGAACTCGTGCGGGCGGGAGCGGGAGCGGCGGGCGGCATCGGGGATGCCCACCCGGTCGAGGACCTCCACGGCGCGGGCCCGGGCGCCCCGGCGGGAGCCTCCGGCGTGGATCCGGTGGACCTCGGCGATCTGGTCGCCGACGGCGTAGTAGGGGTCGAGGGCGGACAGCGGGTCCTGGAAGACCATCGCGGCGACCCCGCCGCGCAGTCTCCGCAGCTCCCGCGGGCCGGCGGCGCCGACGTCGATGCCGCCGACCCGTACGGAGCCGGTGACCCGCGCGCCCGTCCCCCGGTGGAGGCCGAGGAGGGCGCCGGCGACGGTGGACTTGCCGCTGCCGGACTCGCCGACGAGGGCCAGGGCGCGGCCTTCGCCGAGGGTGAAGGAGAGGCCGTCCACGGCCCGTACCGGATCGCCGTCGCGGTCGAACTCGACGGTGAGGTCCCGGACTTCCACCAGAGGCCCTTCGCTGTGCGGGGTCACGTCAGGACCACCCTTCGGTCGGCGGCGGCGTACAGCAGGTCGGCGACGACGCCGGCGAGGACGACGGCCACGCCCATCACCATGACCACGCCCACCACCACCGGCAGGTCGATCTCGCGCACGCCGTCGATGAGGGTCTTGCCGAGTCCGGGGATGCCGAAGAGGGACTCGGTCAGCACGGCTCCGCCGAACATCGAGCCGAGGTCGACGGCGCTGATCGCGATGACGGGCGGGACGGCGCCGCGCAGGGCGTGGCGGGTGACGACGGACCGCTCCCCCACGCCGTAGGCGCGGAAGGTGCGGATGTGGTCCTCCGCGAGCGTCTCCAGGGTCGAACTCCTGGTGAGGCGCGCGTATTTGGCGGATTCGAAGAAGCCGAGGGTCAGCCAGGGCAGCAGCATGTTCCAGGCCCACTGCTCGGGGTCCTCGCCGAGCGGGACGTAGCTCGGGAAGGGCAGCCACTGGAGGTGGGCGCAGACGACCATGAGGAGCAGCAGCCCGAGGATGAAGACGGGCGTGCCGGTCCCGGCGAGGGTGAGGACGGTGAGGATCCGCTCGGTCGGGCCGCCCCGGCGCAGCGCCGAGAGCAGTCCGGTGCCGACGCCGACGACGAGCCAGACGACGAGCGCGCCGAGGGCGAGCGAGGCGGTGGCGGGGAGCCTCTCCAGGACGAGTCGGGTGACCTCCGTGTCGCTCTGGTACGAGAGCCCGAGGCAGGGCGCGCCGCAGTGCACGACGGAGGTCCCGGTGGAGTAGTCACGGCCGGCGAAGACGCCCTGGAGGAAGTGCAGGTACTGCGCGAACACGCTCTCGTTCAGTCCGAGTTGCTCGCGCACCTGGGCCACCTGCTGCGGGTTGCAGCGCTCTCCGCAGGCGAGCCGGGCGGGGTCGCCCGGTGCCAGGTAGAAGAGGGCGTACACGAGGACCGAGAGCGCCAGGAGGACGAGCGCGGCACCCGCGAGCCGTTTGAGGACGTAGCGGGTCATCGGGAGTTCTCCTTACGGGTGCCCACGCGCAGCCGGCTCGCCTCGCGCGGGTCGAGGGCCGTGCGGACCGCGTCGCCGAGGACGGTGAAGGCGAGGACGGTGACGAAGAGCAGTCCGGCGGGCAGCAGGACGTACGCGGGGTCGGCGCGGAACCAGGTCTGCGCGGTCGACAGCATCTGTCCCCAGGACGGGGTGGGCGGGGTGACGCCCACGCCGAGGAAGGAGAGGGAGGCCTCCACGACCATGTTGGTGGGGACGAGGATCGCCGCGTAGGTGATGACGGGCGCGGCGAGCGCGGGCAGCAGTTCGCGGCGGGCGGTCCGCCACCGTCCCGAGCCCGCGAGGCGGGAGGCGGCGACGAAGTCGAGGCTCTTGAGGGTGAGCGTCTGGGCGCGCACGATCCGGGAGGTGCCCGCCCAGCCGAGCAGGCCGATGACGAGGATCAGCAGCAGTGGGCGGGGGAAGTCCCGGGGGACGACGGCGGTCAGCGCGATGGCGAGGACCAGCATGGGCAGGGCGACGAGCACGTCGGTGATCCGGCCGAGGAGGCCGTCGACCCAGCGGCTGCCGAGCCCGGCGGCGAGGCCGATGACGACACCGAGGGCGACCTGGACGGCGGTGGCGCCGACGGCGACGAGGAGCGAGATCCGGGCTCCGTACAGGAGGCGGACGAGGAGGTCGCGGCCGGTGCCGGGTTCGACGCCGAGCCAGTGGTCGGCGCTCGCTCCGCCGAAGGAGCCGTACGGGACACCGCCGCGGGCCGAGTCGACGAGGTCGTCGTGGTACGCGTACGGGTCCTGGCCCTCCAGCGCGGCGAGCAGCGGCGCGGCGAGGGCGAGGAGGACGAGCAGGAGGAGGACTCCGGCGGAGGCGAGGGCGGCCGGGCGGGTGCGGATCCGCCGCCAGGCCTGCCGGGCGGCGCCCGGGGCGGGGGTGCCCGCCACGGGCGCCGTCGGATCGGCGAGCGGGGTGCCGGTCGGTGCGGTCACTTGACCGCGACCTGCGAGATGTCGAGGACGCCGGTCCAGTCGCTGATGACGACGTTCTTGATGTCCTTGCCGACGAGACGCTTGTAGACCGGGTGGAAGAGGGGCACGTCGAGCGCCTGCTCGCCGATCTTCTTGTCGAGGGCGCCCCAGCGGGCGGCGGCGGCCTGGAGGTCGGTCAGCTTGTTGATCTCGTCGATCTCCTTGTTCACCGCCGGGTCGTTCAGCTGGGCGTGGTTGTAGTTGGAGCCGTCGGCGACGATCTGGCGGCCGTCGAAGATCGGCGCGAGGAACGGGCCGCCGGCCGGCCAGTCGGCACCCCAGCGGGAGAGGAAGAGGCCGGGCGCGTCCTTGACGCTCCAGCGCTTCTCGTTGAAGGAGTTGGGCTCCTGGCCGTCGAGCTTCACCGTGATGCCGGCCTTGCCGAGGGCCTCCTGCACGGCGGTGGCGATCTCGGGGCTGGTGGCGCGGTTCTGGGCGGTGGAGTGCAGGAGGGTGACGGTGAGCCCGTTCGGGAACCCGGCCTCCTCGAGGAGCGCCCTGGCCTTCTCCGGGTTGCCCGTCTTCCCGGCCGGGAAGTGGTCGTACGGCGTGAAGCCGAAGGACTTCTGCTCCGGCAGGAAGGTGGTGGCGGGCTCGGCGAGGGCGGAGCCGCCGGCGGCGTTGACGACGCTGGTGCGGTTGACCGCGTACGAGACGGCCTGGCGCACCTTCGGGTTGTCGAAGGGCTTCACCTTGGGGTTGAAGGCGAGGTAGTTGGTGAAGCCGAAGCGCCCGGTGCCGACGCGGGCGGCGAGCGCCTTGTCGGAGCCGATCTGGGCGAGTTCGGCCGGGCCGAGGTTGGTGTCGGTGGTGACGGCGGCGGCGGCGGCCCCGGAGGAGGTGGCGAGGCGCTGGTTGATGACGGCCTCGTCGAGCCCGGAGCGGACGTCGACGCGGTCCGGGTAGGCCTTGCGCTCCTCGTCGGTCTTCGGGTCCCAGTGCTCGTTGCGCTCCAGGACGAGGCGCTCGCCGTCGTTCTCGTTCTTGACGACCTTGTACGGGCCGGAGGAGACGGGGTGCTCCTCGTACGTCGCGCCGGTGTCCTTGGCCTGGGGGACGGGGGCGAACTGGGTCTGCGTGGCGACGAAGGGGAACTCGCCCTCGGGCTTCCTCAGCTTGAAGACGATGGTCCGGGCGTCGGGCGTGACGACGGACGCGAGCCCCTTCCCCTGCTTTCCCTGGGACGCAGCCTTGTAGGGGCCCTCGTACGTGTCACCGCCGACGAGCCAGTCACGCAGGTAGGGGGCGCCTCCGGAGAGTTCGGCGGCGAAGGAGCGCTCGATGCCGTACTTGACGTCGGCGCTGGTGATGGGCGTGCCGTCCTCGAACTTCAGCCCTTCCTTGAGGGTGTAGGTCCACTCCGTGGCGTCCTTGTTGGGGCGGCCGAGGTCGGTGGCGAGGTCGGGGACGACCTTGCTGCCCGCCGCGCCCGCCTCGCGGTTGCGGGTGGTGAGCGTACGGAAGACGAGGGAGGGGACGTTGCCGCCGCCGGAGGTGTAGAGGCGGGCGGGGTCGAAGTCGGTCTGGGCCTCGCTGTTGAGGACGGTGAGCGTGCCGCCCTTCTGCGGGGTGCCCGCCGCCGCCTTGCCGGCAGCGCCTCCCTTGGCGCCGGTGTCCTCGGGTCCCGCGCAGGCGGCGGCGCCCGAGGCCAGGACGAGACTGACGGCGGCCGCTGCCACGCGGCGCGAAATGACGGACGATTGACGCATCGGAGAAGACCTCTCGGAGAACTGCGGGCGGGGAAAGGGGAATTCCGCGCAGGCAGCGGCGAGCGGTCGGTTCTCCGGGAAGAATGCGGAGAGCCGGAACGGCACATACGAAAAGCCGCGCCTGCGGGAGGAAAGCACCCGGGCGCGGAAAGGCGTCGGCGGTACGGAAAGGAGAAAGTGGCCGACGGGCGCTCGGGCTGGAGGTACCACCCGGGCCTCTGGACCCAGGGGGAGCGTCAGCTACAGAGAATGTCGGCCACGGCGTGCCGGGTCACGCCGATGAGCGCCAGCTCAATGGCGGCGCGATCGAAGGCGACGTGACGGTGCGACATGCCGAGAAATATGAACGAACGCACGAGCGATGTCAACGCGCATTCAGGGATTCCCGAGACGCACGTCTCACCATGTGATCATGGTGAGATCGGACGGAACATCAACTTCCGGGATACACCCAGGGGTTGGGGCGGCAGGCGATTCCGTCGACCCGCAGCGACTTCGTCTGCTGCTGCATCACGGGCGCGAGCGCGCCGGGCGTGCTGCAGCTCACATGGCCGTACCCGAGCCGGTGCCCGACCTCGTGATTGATGAGCATCTGGCGATACGCGTGCATGGCCTTGGGCCCGAAGGTCGCCGAGCCCTGCGCCCAGCGGAACGCGTTGATCATCACGCGCTCGGTGCTGGCGGAATCGCAGGACACGTTGTCGACCGTCGTGTCGAGTCCGGACTTGTCGCACCACTCCCCGGTGGTGCCGGGGCTCGCGAGCGTGATGACGAACTCGGGCTCTCCGGTGGAGATCCGCTCGAAGGTCATCGCCCCCTGGCCGGCCCAGCTGCGTTCGTCGTTGAGTGTCCTGTGCACCGCCGAGGCGAAGAGCCCGGGGTCGAGTCCGATCCCCTTCTCGACGTCGATCCGGTAGCGGACGAGCCGCCCCTTGCCCGGCGCCTTCTGGAAGCCGGCCACGGCCTCGAACTCCCCTGAGCCGTCCAGCTTCGGATCGATCGGGAACTGGCGGGTCATCAGCTGCTCGTACGTCGGCACCGGGGCCGCCGCGGAGGGGGCGGGCTTGGCGGTCGCCGGACGCGTCGGGGTGATCCGGTCGTCGGAACGGGAGGCGGAGGTGTCGCCCGAGGCGCGCTCGCCCGGCCCGTCGGCGGCGTGTGCGGTGCTCGGCGCGGCCCCCCGGTCGGTGACCTGTCCGGCGACGACGATGGCGAGGACGGTGGTGACGGCGGCGGCAGCGATGCCGGTCAGGGTGCGGCCCCTGAAGGTCCGGCCGGGCGGCCCGTCGGCCGAGGGCTCGGCTTCGGCCTCCGCTCCGGTCAGGGTCTCGCGCCGGGGCCCGGGGATGAACGGCCCCTGGGAATCGGCCTGTTCGGAAGGGGGTGCGTCCTGCTCGGACCCGGGGGCCCGGTGCGAGCCGCGCCGGCGGCCGGACCCCTCGGGCCTCGGTCCGGTGCCCTCGTCGTGCTGGGGATGCCCGCCCCGTACGGAAGTGGTCCCGTAGGCGGGGATGCCGTACGCGGGCGTGCCCGGGGTCCCGTGCGCCGGGGTGTCGGAGGCCCCGCCGCCGTACCCCTGCACGCCGCGACCCTGCCCGCCGTACTCCTGCCCGCCGCGACCCTGCCCGCCGTACGTCTGCGGCCCGTTTGCCTTCGGCCCGTACGGAGACGGCCCGTACTGCGGCGCTCCGTACCGAGGGGTCCCGTGCGCGGGCGTACCGGCGGCGTCCTGGCCGTCACCCGGCGCCCTGCGGCGGCGTCCCGTCCCCGCGGCCTGCCCGGGTGCTCCCCCGGTCTCCGCGGTCGCGGCCGCCCGGGGCTGACCGGCCGCGCCCTGCGCCGCCGCCCCCGTCGTCCCCTGCGTCCGTCCGGCCGCCGCGCGCTGCTCGGTGCCGGGCACCGAGGGCACGGAGCCCTTGCGACTATGTCGTCCCACGCCCCGGCTCAGCTCCCGCCGTCTTCGGCGATCAGTTCCCGCGCGGCCTGGGCGACCGTCTCGGGATACTCCATCATCGCCACGTGCCCCGCCTCCGGCAGGGTCAGCAGGCGCGAGCCACGGAAGGCGGCGGCCGCCTTCCGGGCCATCCGGTACGCGACGAGCTGATCGCGCCCGCCGTAGACGAGCAGCGTCGGGGCGAGCACGCGCTCGGCCTGCCGCCACAGCCCGTGCTGCCCGCCGAGCGTGTACGCGTCGACGATGCCGCGCGAGGAGCGGGCCATGGCGTCCCAGAAGTACGGGAGCTCCAGGCGCCGCTCCATCTCCTCGACGGCGTGCCGGAGACCCTCGTCGGAGACCCGGCCGGGGTCTCCGTAACAGAGCGAAAGGACTCCGCGGACCCGCTGCTCGGGCGTCCAGTCCCGGGAGAGCTTCGCGAAGAGCGAGGCGACGCCGGGCACCGCGAGCATCACGGTGGGCCAGGCGGTGCGCTGGGCGCGCAGCTCGGGCAGGGCCGGGGCGATCAGGGTGAGGGTGCGGACCAGGTCGGGCCGCACGGCGGCGACGCGGGTGGCGACGGCGCCGCCCAGCGAGTTGCCGAAGAGATGGACCGGTCCGCGCCCGCCGGCGTCCAGGAGCCGGATGACGGCCCGGGCGTGCCCGGTGACCGAGTAGTTGCCGTCGTCGGGCGGCGGGGAGTCCCCGAAGCCGGGCAGGTCGACTGCCTCGCCGTCGACCTGGTCCGCGAGCAGCGGCATGAGCGCCGACCAGTTCAGCGAGGAACCGCCCAGACCGTGGACGTACAGCGCGGGCGGCAGACCGGCACGGGTGCCGGGGCGGGCGCGCACGGTGAGGGTGAGTCCGGGCAGGGCGACGGAGCGGAGCTCCTCGCCGTCGGCGACCCGTACGGCACGGATCCGCGACGCCTGCGGTGCGGCGGCGGTCCGGGTTTCCGGCAGCTCGGTCGAGGACATGGCCGCAATATTACGAGACGATCACGCGGGGGCGCGTGTGGGTGCCGTCACAAGTGCGTGTGCGGCAGGGCGCGTGTGCTCCTAGGCTCGAAGGGAGGGCCATCGGAGAGGACCGCGGACCCCGCGCGCCGGAAGGAACCTCATGACTGTCGATCCGACCGAGCCGGACACATTCGCCGAGGAAGAGGCCGCTGTGCTCGACCAGGAAATCCCCGAGGCCGACGCGGCCGAACAGCACACCGAAGTGCAGCAACGCGAGGACGAACACCCCACACATATCGAGCACGAGTCGGCGAACGAGGCCGACGCGACCGATCAGACGCGCGTCGTCACCCTCGACGAGGACGACTACCGCTGATTTGTTCGGTTTAATCTTGAATCGACTGTCGACCAGGGCGTCCGGTCCGTGAAATTCTGCGTTCGCACCGCGCACAGCCGGGTTACCCAAAAGTACGATGGCCGCGCGGCGCGACAGCGCGCATGGATCGAATCTTGGGAGGCCGCGTGAGCGCCATCGAGCAGACAGAGGCCGCACGCCCTCGGGGCACGCGCCTGCCGCGGCGTGCCCGACGGAACCAGCTGCTCGGCGCGGCCCAGGAGGTCTTCGTCGCCCAGGGGTACCACTCGGCAGCGATGGACGACATCGCGGAGCGGGCGGGCGTCAGCAAGCCGGTGCTCTACCAGCACTTCCCCGGAAAGCTGGAGCTCTACCTGGCCCTGCTCGACCAGCACTGCGAGTCCCTCCTGCAGTCGGTGCGCACGGCCCTGGCCTCCACCACGGACAACAAGCTCCGCGTCGCGGCGACGATGGACGCCTACTTCGCGTACGTCGAGGACGAGGGCGGCGCCTTCCGGCTGGTCTTCGAGTCCGACCTGACCAACGAGCCGGCCGTGCGCGAGCGCGTGGACCGGGTCAGCCTCCAGTGCGCCGAGGCGATCTCCGACGTCATCGCCGAGGACACCGGGCTCTCGAAGGACGAGTCGATGCTGCTCGCCGTGGGACTCGGCGGCGTCTCCCAGGTCGTCGCCCGCTACTGGCTGTCCAGCGAGTCGGTGATCCCCCGCGAGAAGGCGGTGGGGCTGCTGACCTCGCTCGCCTGGCGCGGTATCGCGGGCTTCCCGCTGCACCCCGTCGACGGCCAGCTGAGCGCCGAGGGCCACTGACCCGCCTCCGGCGGCATTCCCGCGGGCTGTTCGCTCCTGGCGTGCCGCCGCTGAGCCGTGCGCGTCCCCTCACCGGGCTAATGTGTGCAGCGTACGGCGCGGAAGTCGCGCAACGCTGACCGTTCGGAGGGACATAGCCGTGGAGGTCAAGATCGGCGTGCAGCACGCACCCCGGGAGATCGTTCTGGAGAGCGGGCAGTCCGCCGAGGAGGTGGAGCGCGCGGTGGCCGACGCACTGGCCGGCAAGGCGCAGCTGCTCAGCCTCTCGGACGAGAAGGGCCGCAAGGTCCTCATCCCGGCCGAGAAGATCGCGTACGTGGAGCTCGGCGAGCCCGCCGTGCGTCGGGTGGGCTTCGGCGCCCTCTGAGTCCCGGATCTACGGGAAAGGCCCGGCGGACCGTCATGGTCCGCCGGGCCTTTTCGTCTGTCCGTCCTCGGTGCGTGCCCGTGCGTCCGAGGTCCGTTCCCGGTCCGTTCCCGGTCCGTCCTCAGCCCGTCCTCTGGCCGAACGGCCACGTCAGGGCGTACGGGGAGGATTGCCGTCGAGGCGCCGGGGGTAGGAGGGCTACGACCGCACCACCCGCCCCGCAGCACCCGCGAGGTGATCCGCCGTGTTCCTGGAAGCCCTCGGTTCCGCCCTGCTCGGCTTCGCCCTGGCCTGGGCCGCCGTGCAATGGCTGGCCGACCGCCTCCCCTCCCGGGGGACCGTCCTCATGACCGGCGCGGTGGGCGGCGTCTTCGGCGCGCTCGTCACCCACGGGGCGCTGGGCCCCGGCCACTTCCTCGCCACCCTCATCGGTGCGGTGGCGGTCGCGGCGGTGCTGCTCTCGCTGCTGATCCGCCCGGCCTCGCGCCGGCTGCGACGATCAGCGGCGGCGTGAACAGCGCCACTCGCCGACGTACGAGTCGTACGAGTCGTACGAGCCGTACTAGCCGTACTAGCCGTACGACAGGACTTACGCGGCCAGGCCGAGCGCGGCCATGCGCTTCGTGTGGGCCTCGGTGATCCGGGAGAACATCCGGCCGACCTCGGCGAGGTCGAAGCCGTCCGCGACACCGCCGACCAGCATCGTCGACAGCGCGTCGCGCTCGGCGACCACGCGCTGCGCCTGCGAGAGCGCCTCGCCCATCAGACGGCGCGCCCAGAGCGCGAGCCGACCGCCGACGCGGGGGTCGGCGTCGATCGCCGCGCGGACCTTCTCCACGGCGAAGTTGCCGTGGCCGGTGTCGTCGAGCACCGACAGGACGAGACCACGCGTGTCGGAGTCGAGCCGGGCCGCGACCTCCCGGTAGAAGTCGCTGGCGATCGAGTCGCCGACGTACGCCTTGACGAGACCCTCCAGCCAGTCCGACGGCGCGGTCTGGCGGTGGAAGTCGTCGAGCGCCTTGGCGAAGGGCTCCATCGCGGCGGTCGGCTCGGCGTCCACGGCCGCGAGCCGGTCCCGCAGCTGCTCGAAGTGGTGGAACTCGGCCGAGGCCATCTTCGCCAGCTCCGCCTTGTCCGCGAGGGTCGGCGCCAGCTTGGCGTCCTCGGCGAGCCGCTCGAAGGCCGCCAGCTCTCCGTAGGCCAGCGCGCCGAGGAGGTCGATGACGGCGGCGCGGTACTGGGGCTCGGCGGATGCCGTGGCCCAGTCCTCGGCGGCGATCCCGGTCGGTGTGGCGTTGTCAGGCGTCTCCATGGAGCGCAGAATAGCCCGCTCCCGCCGCCGGGAAGGCCCTGGTCAGTCAGTGTGACCGTGCCCTCATCACGTTTTCTCCCAACACATATGCGCGATTCCGGGGTACAGTGGTAATGCGCCTGCTGAGTATGCGGACATGCTTTCGCACGTTCGGACGTATCCGGTGGGCCGACTCATGAATGAGGATGCCCGGTCGGTGGCCCGATCGGCTCCGGCCCGACAGCCCTTCCGGCGGACCCGCGGAAGGGTCACCTCAGCGGTACGACGCTCGAGCGACGGCAGTGGTCCCGCGCCACCTGACCGACTGTGATCTTCCCGATCCGGCAGGCAGTGTCCCGGCACGGTACGACCCCCATCGTTCGCCTCGCACCGCGTCCACAGAAGAGGCAGCACCCTGACTACGACTTTCCGAGAGCTCGGAATCCTTCCCGAGACGGCCGAGGCCCTTGAGGCCGTCGGCATCGTCACCCCCTTTCCCATCCAGGAGATGACCCTTCCGGTCGCCCTCACCGGCACCGACGTCATCGGCCAGGCCAAGACCGGCACGGGCAAGACCCTCGGTTTCGGCCTTCCGATCCTGGACCGCGTGACCGTTCCCGCGGACGTCGAGGCCGGCCGGGCGAAGCCCGAGCAGCTGACCGACGCCCCGCAGGCGCTGGTCGTCGTCCCCACCCGCGAGCTGTGCCAGCAGGTCACCAACGACCTCCTGACCGCCGGCAAGGTGCGTAACGTCCGCGTGCTCGCCATCTACGGCGGCCGCGCGTACGAGCCCCAGGTCGAGGCGCTCAAGAAGGGCGTCGACGTCATCGTCGGCACCCCCGGCCGTCTGCTCGACCTGGCCGGCCAGCGCAAGCTCGACCTCTCGCACGTCAAGGTCCTCGTCCTGGACGAGGCCGACGAGATGCTCGACCTGGGCTTCCTGCCGGACGTCGAGAAGATCATGAACATGCTTCCGGCCAAGCGCCAGACCATGCTGTTCTCGGCGACCATGCCGGGCGCGGTCATCAACCTGGCCCGCCGCTACATGTCGCAGCCCACCCACATCCGGGCCACCTCGCCCGACGGTGAGGGCGTGACCGTCGCCAACATCAAGCAGCACGTCTACCGCGCGCACAACATGGACAAGCCGGAGATGGTCTCCCGCATCCTCCAGGCCAACGGCCGCGGGCTCGCGATGATCTTCTGCCGTACGAAGCGCACGGCGGCCGACATCGCCGAGCAGCTGGAGCGGCGCGGCTTCGCGTCCGGCGCGGTCCACGGCGACCTCGGCCAGGGCGCCCGCGAGCAGGCGCTGCGCGCCTTCCGTAACGGCAAGGTCGACGTCCTCGTCTGCACCGACGTCGCCGCGCGCGGCATCGACGTCGAGGGTGTCACCCACGTCATCAACTACCAGTCGCCGGAGGACGAGAAGACGTTCCTCCACCGCGTGGGCCGCACCGGCCGCGCGGGGGCGAAGGGCACGGCGGTGACGCTGGTCGACTGGGACGACATCCCGCGCTGGCAGCTCATCAACAAGGCGCTGGAGCTGGACTTCCACGACCCGGCCGAGACGTACTCGTCGTCCCCGCACCTCTACGAGGAGCTGGACATCCCGGCGGGCACCAAGGGCGTCCTGCCCCGCACCGAGCGGACCCGTGCGGGTCTGGGCGCGGAGGAGCTGGAGGACCTGGGCGAGCCCGGCGGACGCCGTGGACGCGGCCCGAAGGCCGAGAAGGCCGACAAGGTCGAGAAGGCCGAGGAGTTCCCGGCCCGTACGCGGACCCCGCGTCAGCGCCGGCGTACCCGTGGCGGCGGCGACCTCGGTGACGCCCCGGCGTCGACGGCTCCGGCCACCACCGCTCCGGCTGCTTCGGCCGCTCCGGTGACCGAGGACGCCCCGGCCGAGTCCGGCCCGCGTACCCCGCGTCGCCGTCGCCGTACCCGTCCGGGCGGCCCCGGCACCGCGCAGGTCGCCCAGACCGCTCCGGTCGCCCAGCCGGTCCAGGCCGCTCCGGTGGCTCAGGCCGCCCCGGTCGTGGAGGCCGCTCCGGCCCCCGTCGTCGAGGAGCCGAAGGCCCCCCGTCGCCGTGCCCGCGCCGCCCGCCCGGAGGCCGTGACGGCCGCGCCCGTCGCCCAGGCCCCCGTGGCCCAGGAGGCCGCCCCGGCGCCGCGTCGCCGCCGTCCCCGCGTCCTGCGGCCGGTCGAGGACACCGTTTCCTTCCAGACGGTCGAGACCGCCGCGGCCGCCCTGCGGAACGCTCCGGTCGCCGAGGCGCCCGCCGCCCCGGTCGTCGAGGCCCCCGTGGAGGCCCCGGCGGAGCCGAAGAAGGCCCCGCGCCGCCGCTCGGCCAGGAAGGCCGTCGCGGAGCCGGTCGTCGAGACCGTCGCCGCTCCGGTCGTCGAGACCGTCGCGGTCGTCGAGGTCACGGCCGAGGTTCCCGCCCCGCGCCGTCGCCGTGCGGTCCGCGAGGCCACCGGTTCCCCGGTGACCGCCGAAGCGCCGGTGGCCGAGGCCCCCGTCGCCGAACCGGTCGTCGAGCCGGTCGTCGAGGAAGCCCCCAAGGCTCCCCGCGCCCGCCGCACCGCCCGCAGGCCCGCCGGATCCCCGGTCACCACCGAAGCACCGGTGACCGAGGCCCCCGTCGCCGAACCGGTCGCCACGCCGGTCGTCGAGCAGGTCACCGCGCCGGTCGCCGCGCCCGTCGTCGAGGAAGCCCCCAAGGCTGCCAAGGCTCCCCGCGCCCGCCGCACGACCAAGAAGGCCGCGGCCGCCGAGGTCGTCGTCGAGGCCGTCGAGGCCCCGGTGGCGGAGGAGGCCCCGAAGGCTCCGCGTCGCCGCGCCACGAAGAAGGCGGTCGCCGCCGAGGCGCCCGACGCCTCGGAGCCGAAGACGCCGACACGTCGTCGTACGACGAAGAAGGCCGCGACCGCCGAGGCCCCGGCAGTCGAGGCCGCGGTCGCCGAGGAGGCCCCGAAGGCTCCCCGTCGCCGCACCACGAAGAAGGCGGCGGCGGCTCAGCCCGAGAGCTGATCCCCGCCCCCGTCACGGCCGTGCGGCCCGGTCCCTCCTCAGGGGCCGGGCCGCACGGCCGTTGTGGCAGGCGCCCCCGAGCCCTGCCCTGTTCGCGCCGTTACAGTCCAGATATGAGCAAGCCCCGTTCCCTCGCACTCCCGCCCCGCACCCGCGCCCGCCGACTGGCGACCGCACGGGGCGACTTCGCCGTCCTCGACGCGATACCCGGGGGCGCACGGCGCGGGACGGTGCTGCTGCTCCCCGGGTACACCGGCAGCAAAGAGGACTTCCTGGCGCTGCTCGGGCCGCTGAGCGAGGCCGGGTACCGGGCGGTGGCGGTGGACGGGCGCGGCCAGCACGAGACCCCGGGCCCCCGTGGCCGGGCCGCCTACCGGCGCAGGCCGCTCGCCCTCGACGCGGTCGCGCAGGCCGCCGCCCTCGGCGACGGGCCCGTCCATCTGCTCGGCCACTCCTTCGGCGGCCTCGTGGCCCGCGCCGCCGCCTCCCTCGCGCCCGGCGCGTTCCGCTCGCTCACCCTGCTCTCCTCGGGACCCGGCCGCGTCGCGCGACCGCAGCGGATCCGGATCCGCGTCCTGCGGGGCGCGCTGGCGCTGCTGCCGAAGGAGCGGGTCTGGCAGGCGATGTGCTGGCTGGACGGCCGGGGCGAGGAGCCGGACACGGGCGACGCTCCGGAACTCACGGGCTTCCTGCGACGGCGCTGGATGCGGACCCGGATCGCCCAGCTCGCGGGCGCCGGGCGACTGCTCCTGACCGATCCGGACGGTACGGCGGAGCTGCTGGAGCTGCGGATGCCGCTGCACATCGCGTACGGGGTGGACGAGATGGTCTGGCCCCCGGAGGAGCTGGCCGCGGCGGCGGCCCGTACCGGCGCGCACCACACGGTGGTCGAGGGCGCGGGCCACTCCCCCAACGTGTCGCACCCGCGCGAGCTGACGGACCGGCTCACCGGCTTCTGGGAGCGGGCCGACGCCCGCGCGGAAGCCGGTGCGGCAGCCCCGTAAGCCCCTCGGTACCGCGTCAGTACTGCGTCTTGAGGTGCTGCCAGAAGCCGTCCCGCAGGGCGCGCCGCAGGGAGGCGTGCCCGCGCAGGGAGCGGCTGAGCAGGCGCTCCGCCTCGACGAGCAGGTCCTGGTCGACGGGGCCCGGGAGGTAGGGGGCGCCGGGCAGCAGCTCGCCGAGCCGGTCCCGGCCGCGCTCGGCGAGCCAGGTCGCGGCGATCTGGGCCCCGACGAAGCGGACCTCCTCGCGGGAGGGCGGCGGCTCGCCCTCGTTCTCGTACGTCGTGACGGGGCGGCGGGTGACGTACGGGCGGCAGAAGTCGAGCTCGAAGGTGCGCTGGCTGTCGACCTCCCAGAGGAGCGCCTCGGCCTGGTTGCGGCCCTCGGCGGCCTCGATGCCCCAGAGGTGGACGCGGGCCCCGTAGCCCTGGGCGGCCTCGACGGCCGAGACGAGGTCCTCGTCGCCGCCGACGAGGGCGGCGTCGCTGATGGCGCGGTGGCGGGCGAGGGACTCCAGATCGGTGCGGATCAGGGAGTCGACGCCCTTCTGCTGGTTGTTGGCGTTGAGGTTGCCGAGGCGGACCTTGACGTCGGGCAGCTCGGCGATGGCCTGTTGTTCGGGGGTGTGGATCCGGCGCCGGGCGCCGTCGTACCAGTAGACGCGGAGCAGTCTGCTGTCCGCGAAGATCGTGCGGGCCTTGTCGATGAAGGCCTCGATCAGGCCCTCGGCGTCGAGGTCGAAGGAGCGCCGGTCCTCGGTGCCCGTCACCAGCAACCCGGCCGCAGCATGGACGTAACCTGCGTCGACGAAGATGGCGTGGGTGGAAGGGGTTTTGGCTACCTCGGCCAGCATCCGCTGGAGGAGCTCGTTGGTGCGCTCCACGCGGGCGTCGAGCGCGCTCAGGCGGGCGTCGATCGGCTGCGCGTCGGTGGGGGCGTCGGCGGGTGCGTCGGTGGTCTCTGCGTCGTTCATACGGGGCTCATTCTCCGCCGCCTGCGGCGCTGCCGCCACACCCCCCTACCCGCTAGTAGTTAGACATCCGAAAATTTTCCTTAGCGTAAGGAATGTTTGCAGGGTGCACTTCGTTGGACACATACGTAACTCAGTTCTCCTTCAGGAGGATCAACTCAGACGAAGGGAGAAGCCCATGCGCTTCGAAATCCTGCGCCTCGACGACATCGACGGCACGCCCGTCGATCGCACGGTCGTGGACGCCGCCTCCGTCAATCGGATCGTGCAGCAGGCCGCCTCGATCGGCCAGCGCATCTGGATCCGCCCCGCCGAGACCTCGGCCTCGTAGCAGGCCAGGTCCACACCACGCACCGCGCCCCCGCACGGACTTCGCAGAGCGGAATCCGTACGGGGGCGCAGTGGTGTCCGGAGCCGGGGCCCCGAAGGGGGCTCCCGCCGCTCAGGCCCCCTGGATCACCTGGGTGACGCCGTTGATGATCTGCTGCACCGCGATGGCGGAGAGCATCATGCCGGCGAGGCGGGTCACCAGGACCACGCCGCCGTCCTTGATGACGCGGATGATCAGCAGCGAGTAGCGCATGGTCAGCCAGAGCACGACGTGCATGGCGACGATGGCGGCCCAGACGGAGACCTGCGCGGCGGCGCTGTCGGCGTGCTGCACCGCGAGGATGACCGAGACGATCGCGCCCGGCCCGGCGAGCAGCGGCATGCCGAGCGGCACCAGGGCGACGTTCACGTCCTTCGTCTGCTTCGGTTCGTCGGTCTTGCCGGTGAGCAGGTCGAGCGCGATGAGCAGCAGGAGCAGACCGCCCGCGATCATCAGCGCGGGGACGGAGACGTGCAGATACGCGAGGATCTGCTGCCCCAGGATGCCGAAGACGGTGATGACGCCGAAGGCCACGGCGACGGCCTGCCAGGCCATGCGGCGCTGGACCTTGGCCGGCCGGCCGGAGGTGAGGGCGAGGAAGATCGGCGTGATCCCGGGGGGATCCATGATCACGAAGAGGGTCAGGAACAGCGAGCCGAAGACGGCGACGTCGAACACGGTGGGGTGCCTTGCGGGAGAGTCGAACGGTGGGGTGTGGGCTCCCACTGCCGGAATGTGGAGTTCCGCCAGCGGGCCGACGTGGGTACGTCCACCGCGGGGCGCGGAGCCGCGCGGGGTGACGTGGACGGATACGGGTGGGGCGGCCCAGGCTCCTCGCGGGGAGGACCGGGAGACCGGGTGCGACCGGATACGACCGGCAGGACACCGCACCGCCCGGCGCGGGACGAGCGCGGACGCGGGCCCGGGCCCGGAGCGTGGTGGCCGCACCGGCCGGTTCGACCGCCGCGACCCGTCCGCTCCGGACGCTCGCCGAAGGCCGAAGGCCGTGGGCCTCGGGCCTGCCCCCTGGGGCTAGACCGCTCCCCCCGTGCCGGGGACCGCGAAGGCCCCTGTGGCACGGCGGATGATCTCGCCGTAGATCTCGGGGTCGGTGGTGTAGTCGCCGAGGCGACAGGTCTTGCGACCGCCGTGGTAGTCGCTGGAGCCCGTGGCCAGCAGTCCGAGCTCCTTCGCGAGCCCGCGCAGCCGCGCGCGCGTCGCCTCGTCGTGGTCCATGTGGTCGACCTCGATGCCGTCGAGTCCGGCGTCGGCCAGCCGGGCTATCGCCGCCTCCGGCACGACTTCGCCGCGCTTGACGGCGAGCGGGTGCGCGAAGACGGTGACCCCGCCGGCGGCCTTGACGAGGCGGATCGCGTCGACGGGATCCAGCTCGTGCTTCTCGACGTGCGCCCGGCCGCCGTCGGCGAGCCAGTCGAGGGTGAAGGCCCCGGAGACATCCGGGACGACCCCGAGCTCGACGAGCGCCTCGGCGACGTGCGGGCGGCCGACGGAACCGTCGCCGGCGATCCGGGCGACCTGCTCCCAGGTGACGGGGACGCCGAGCTCCTGGAGCTTGCCGACCATGGCCCGGGCGCGCGGCACGCGGTCGTCCCGGACGAGCTCGCGCTCGGCGAGGAGCGCGGGCTCCTCCGGGTCGAAGAGGTACGCGAGCATGTGCAGGCCGACGCCGTCGAGCCGGCAGGACAGCTCGGCGCCGGTGACGAGGGTCAGCCCCTCGGGCAGCGCGCCGATCGCCTCGGCGTGGCCGCGGGTGGTGTCGTGGTCCGTCAGCGCGACGACGTCGAGCCCGGCGGCGGCCGCGTTCCTGACGAGTTCGGCCGGCGAGTCCGTACCGTCGGAAGCCGTGGAGTGGGTGTGCAGATCGATGCGCACGACGCGGTACTCCGGGGGCTCGGCACGGACGAGGGACGCTTCAGCATAACGGGCGAATCGAACAGCCGTGTACGGATCCGGTCACCCGGTCGCCCGTTACTTCAGCAGCCTCGGGGTGAGTGCGCCGCACGGCAGCAGCTCGACCTCGGCGCCCGCGTCCCGGAGGTCCGTCAGGACCAGCTCGTCGTACATCAGGAGGCCGGACTGCTCGGGCCAGACGATCGCCCACAGCCAGAGGCCGCGCGCCTCGCCCGCGAAGACCGCGCGGTCCTGCGGGGTGCCGGTGACGTGCCACAGCGGCGTGGGGCGTCCGGCGGCGAGCACCTTCGCCTGGGGCGGTTTGTCGATGGCCATGCCGGAGCCGGGGTCGAGGCCGTCGATGCCGGCGTACCGCGCGCCGAGGCCGACGCCGAGCTCCTCGGCGATCAGAAGCAGCTCGCCGATCCCGCCGAGCGGGCCGGGGCCCGAGCACGCGACGGCCGTCGCACGGCCGCCGCTGCGGTCGTCACCGGCGTACGCGACACCGGTGAAGAGCCAGCCGACGGGCAGGGGCCACGGCATCCACACCGGAACGTGGGACCGGTTCACCACGACACCGAGGGCCTCGACGCTGGGTGGGATCACGGGCTGGAGCGGGTGCACCGAGCCGTGCACGTCACACTGCCAGGAGTCGGCGAAGAGACCGGGCGCTCTGACCCTGCCACCGCACTTCGGACAACTGGGTTCGCCCCTCATAGGGCTCAACGGTCCTACCCCTCGGGCCCCGCGTCAAGGACGGCCCGCGGACGATCACCCGTCCGGCCCGAGCCGTTCACCCGGGGTGGCCGATCACGACACCGGGCCGCGACACCGGGCGCGGCACCAGGCCCGCGGCACCGGCCTCAGTCCAGGCTCACGGACGCGCGCAGCGGGTCGCGCAGATCCGTTCCCCGGGCCAGCCAGCGCTCCTCCAGGGCCTGCGCCCCGTGCACCCGCTTCCACGCCGCCTCGTTCGGGGTCATCGGGAGCAGCGGCAGGAAGCGGACCGGGTCGAGCGGCGCGTCCAGCTCCAGGTCCTCCACCAGGCCGCCCGGCTCGGCGACGAGGACCGAGCTGAAGCCGGCGCCGGGCCAGAGGGGGTCGCCCACGTCGAGCGAGGCGCCGGGGGCCACGACCACACCCTCGACCTGCGGGGTGGCGGCGAGCACGGCGAGCGGGCGCAGCACCTTGTCGGTGTCGGCGAGGCCGGACCGTACGGTGAGGACGAGCTCCGCGCGCGGGCCCTTCACGGGGTCCGCGAGGGCGGCGGTCGGGTCGGCCATCGGCGAGGCGGACATCCCGAGGGTCGCGTACCGCACGAGGTCACCGTCGACGAAGCGGAGCACCTCGATCCGGTCAGTGCCGAGAAACGTCACCGCGGCCCGCGCGTCCGGTTCTCCGAGCGCCGTCCGCAGCCGGGCCTCGACCAGAGCAAGAACTTCTCCCATGGGTTGAGCATAAAGCGCGTATGGAACGGGCAAAGTCAAGGATTGACCCTCTGTCGGCTGATAGTCTTGGCCGCTGGTCGGGAGTCACGAACTCCTGATTACTCGTCACACGTCATCCCTCACGGGGGACCGGCCGGAGGAGGTGGGGCTGCGATGGACCGAAGTCGGTCGGGCAGTACCAGTCGCTCTTCCGCCCCGCACCCGAGCCCGGTGCGCTTCTCCCTCCGGTGATCCCAGGGTCCCCGTTCGGACCTGCCTTCTCCGGCATCTCGCACGACGGAAGAGCATTTCGCCTTTGCCTGTCTGTAGCGAACGCCGTCACCGCGATCCCCCGGTGCCGCCCGCTTTGTGGACGACGTAGCTCCACGTCCCCATTCCGGGCTGTGCCACGCATCGCACCGACGGCCTCTCCGTGAAGGAGCATGCCCATGTCGATGATCCGTGACCTGCGCGCCGCCGTCCGGCCGAGCCTGCGGCACAGCCTGCGCAAGACCCCCACCACGTACACCTCGTACGACCCCACCCGCGACCACTCGGCCTCCAGCGCCGTCGTCGACTGCGCCGTCTACCGCGACGGGCGCCGGGTCGACGACCGCGACTGCCTCACGCCCCGCGGCGCGATGAGCCAGGTACGGGAGAGCGGCGGCTTCGCCTGGATCGGGCTCCACGAGCCGACCGAGGCCGAATTCGCCGGTATCGCCGCCGAGTTCGGGCTGCACCCGCTCGCCGTCGAGGACGCCGTCCACGCCCACCAGCGGCCCAAGCTGGAGCGGTACGACGACACCCTCTTCACCGTCTTCAAGACGATCCACTACGTCGAGCACGCCGAGCTCACCGCGACCAGCGAGGTCGTCGAGACCGGCGAGGTCATGTGCTTCACCGGCCCCGACTTCGTCATCACCGTCCGGCACGGCGGCCAGGGCTCCCTGCGCAACCTCCGCCACCGCCTCCAGGGCGAGCCCGAACTCCTCGCCAAGGGCCCCTCGGCCGTGCTGCACGCCATCGCCGACCACGTCGTCGACGGCTACATCGCGGTCGCCGACGCCGTCGAGCTGGACATCGACCAGCTGGAGATCGACGTCTTCTCGCCGAGCACGAAGGGCTCCACCCGCGGTACGGACACGGGCCGGATCTACCAGCTCAAGCGCGAGGTACTGGAGTTCAAGCGGGCCGTCACCCCGCTCCTGCGCCCCCTGACGCTGCTCAGCGAGCGCCCGATGCGGCTGGTCGACCCCGACATCCAGAAGTACTTCCGGGACGTCGCCGACCACCTCGCCCGCGTCCAGGAGCAGGTCGTCGGCTTCGACGAGCTCCTCAACTCGATCCTCCAGGCCAACCTGGCGCAGGCGACCGTCGCGCAGAACGAGGACATGCGCAAGATCACCTCGTGGGCGGCGATCGTCGCCGTCCCCACGGCGGTCTGCGGCGTCTACGGCATGAACTTCGACCACATGCCCGAGCTGCACTGGAAGTACGGCTACCCGATGGTGCTCACCGGCATCGTCGTGGTCTGTTTCAGCATCCACCGCATGCTCAAGCGCAACGGCTGGCTGTAGCGGGGGACCCCGCCGGACAGGGCCTAAGCTTCGGGCCATGACTGAAGAGCTGCCCGGGTCCGCCCTCGTCGAGGAGGCCACCAAGAAGTCCGGCCTCGTCTGGGTGCGCGGGACCGGTCCCTCCCGCGCGCTCTGGCACGTCTGGCACGACGGCGCCGCGCACGTCGTCGGCGACGGTCCCGGCGAGCAGCCGCTGCCGGGCCTCGTGGACGGCGGGACGGCCGAGGTCACGGTCCGCAGCAAGGACAAGGGCGGGCGGCTCGTCGCCTGGACGGCCGCGGTGCGCGAGCTCTCCCCCGGTACGGAGGAGTGGGACGCCGCCGTCGCCGAGCTGAAGGGCAAGCGGCTGAACGCCTCGGACGGCGAGGCCATGCCGGGGCGCTGGGCGCGCGAGTGCCGCGTCCTGCGGCTCGACCCCCGCACCTCGACGACGGAGCTGCCGGACGGCTCCCTGGCCGCCGTACCGCTGCCCTCGGAGGCCACGACCCGCCGGCCGGTGCCGGCCGCGCTCCCGAAGCTGCTGTTCCGGAAGCGCCGCGCGTAGTCAGGTCCGGGGGAGCTGCTTGCCGTAGTCGAGGGTCTCTTCCTTCGACGGCTCCGCGAGCGGGAAGTCCTTGTTCCACTCGGAGAGCACGACGATGCCCGCTCCCCCGCCCCGCGCGAACTGCAGCGGGTACGGGGAGCCTTCCAGGGCCACGTCGAGCGTGCCGCCCTCGCCCTCCGCGCCGCCCTTGACCTTGATCGTGCGGACCCCGCCGATCTGGTCACGGTCGCCCTTGACCTTCTCCCCGTGCAGGCCGATCAGTCCGTCGAGGAGCACGTCCATGTCGGTGAAGCCGCGGAACTGCTTGTACGAGGGGTCGCCCTGCGGCACCTTCACGTACATGTCGTCGAGCTTGTCGGCGGCCTCGGTGTCCGCCTCGGTGGGCTCGTCGGTCGCCTCGTCGTCGTGCGCCCAGAAGCCCGCGTCGGCCTTCAGATAGAGCGCGTCGCCGAACCGCAGCAGCTCGAAGGTGCTGTTCTTCGTCGTCACCGAGCCGGCGGCGCCGTCCTGCTTGAGCCGCATGTTCAGCTTGAAGGTGCCGCCCTTGCTGACCAGCGTGCCCGCCAGCCGTACCGCCTTCGCCGTGTCGGCGGCCGACTGCGCCTTCTGCTCGATCTCGGGCGCGGAGAGCCTCCCGACCCCGTTGGTCCCCTCGTCCGGATCGGCACCGCAGGCGGTGAGTCCGGCCGTCAGCCCGGCGCAGAGCGCCAGGGGCACGACGGCCCTGCGGATACGCGATGACGGGGTACGAACGGCCATCTGCGCTGCCTCTCGTGTCGTGGGGGTACGCCGGGCCGTGGCCCGTACGGGGTGCCGTGGACGGCCGTCGGCCGGGCCGGGCGGAATGGCCGGGTCCGGTGCCGGGGCCGCGTGGGGGGGGGAACGGCAGACCGCAGCGTACCCGGGCCGGGTGACGGGCCCCGCAGCCAGCCGTACGGAGTCGCTGCCGGAGCGGGGCGGAACGGCACGGGCTAGCCTGAACCCGGCAAAGAGCTGCAATCACCGGCAAAGCTCTTGCCACGACTCGAATCGTGCGGCACCGAGGAGGCGCGTGGCATGGCGGCAGGCGCCCCCCGGATCTTCGTCTCGCACCTCGCGGGGGTCCCCGTCTTCGACCCCGTCGGCGACCAGGTCGGCCGCGTCAGCGACCTCGTGGCGATGCTCCGCGTCGGCCGCAGACCGCCCCGGCTGCTCGGCATGGTCGTGGAGGTGCTGAGCCGCCGCCGCGTGTTCGTCCCGATGACCCGCATCACGGGAGTCGAGTCCGGCCAGGTCATCACCACGGGCGTGGTCAACATGCGCCGCTTCGAGCAGCGGCCCACCGAGCGGCTCGTCCTCGGCGAACTCCTCGACCGGCGCGTCCGGCTCGTGGGCGCCGACGGGCAGGAGGGCGAGGAGGTCACCGTCCTCGACATCGCCATCCAGCAGCTGCCCGCCCGCCGCGACTGGGAGATCGACAAGGTCTTCGTCCGGCGCGGCAAGAGCGGGGCGCTGCGCCGCAAGGGCGAGACGTTCACCGTCGAGTGGTCGGCCGTCACCGGCTTCTCCCTGGAGGAGGAGGGGCAGGGCGCGGAGAGCCTCGTCGCCACCTTCGAGAAGCTGCGCCCGGCCGACCTCGCCAACGTCCTGCACCACCTCTCCCCCAAGCGGCGCGCCGAGGTCGCCGCGGCCCTCGACGACGACCGGCTCGCCGACGTCCTCGAGGAGCTGCCCGAGGACGACCAGATCGAGATCCTCGGCAAGCTGAAGGAGGAACGCGCGGCCGACGTCCTGGAGGCGATGGACCCGGACGACGCGGCCGACCTGCTGTCCGAGCTGCCCGAGGAGGACCAGGAGCGGCTGCTGACGCTGATGCAGCCCGACGAGGCCGCCGACGTACGCCGGCTCCTGTCGTACGAGGAGCGGACGGCCGGCGGTCTGATGACGACCGAGCCGATCGTGCTGCGGCCGGACGCCACGGTCGCGGACGCGCTGGCCCGGGTGCGCCAGCAGGACCTGTCGCCGGCGCTCGCCGCGCAGGTGTACGTGTGCCGGCCGCCGGACGAGACGCCGACCGGGAAGTACCTGGGCACGGTGCACTTCCAGCGGCTGCTGCGGGACCCGCCCTTCACACTGGTCAGCTCGCTCGTCGACAGCGACCTGCCGCCGCTCGGCCCGGACACCCCGCTGCCCGCCGTCACCAGCTACCTCGCCGCGTACAACATGGTCGCCGCGCCCGTCGTGGACGAGAGCGGTTCGCTGCTCGGCGCGGTCACCGTCGACGACGTGCTCGACCACCTGCTGCCGGAGGACTGGCGGGAGACCGAGTTCCACGAGGAGGGGAGCGGGCATGGCCGCTGAGCGGGGACAGGAGCGGGACCGGGAGCGGGACCGGCCGATGGTGGCCCGGATCCGGCTCGACCTGCCGCGCGAGCGCCGGGCCAGGTTCCTGCCGGAGTACGACCCGGAGGCGTTCGGGCGGACGTCCGAGCGGATCGCCCGCTTCCTGGGGACGGGGCGCTTCCTGGTCTGGATGACCCTGACCATCATCGTCTGGGTCGCGTGGAACATCTTCGCCCCGGCGTCGCTGAAGTTCGACGAGTACCCGTTCATCTTCCTGACGCTCGCCCTGTCCCTCCAGGCCTCGTACGCGGCCCCGCTGATCCTGCTCGCCCAGAACCGGCAGGACGACCGGGACCGGGTCAATCTCGAACAGGACCGCAAGCAGAACGAGCGGTCGATCGCGGACACCGAGTACCTGACGCGGGAGATCGCGGCGCTCCGCATGGGCCTCGGTGAGGTCGCCACGCGCGACTGGATCCGCTCGGAGCTCCAGGACCTGATCAGGGAGCTGGAGGAGCGCCGGGATCTATTCCCCTCCGGCGAAGGTCACGGAAGTGACGTACCCGACCGTTGACAGCCCTTTCATGGGCCGGTGGTCGGCGCCGTACCATCGTCGGTATGGCAATGGAAGACGCGGTGCTCGAAGCACTGGCGACGGTGAACGACCCCGAGATCAACAAACCGATCACTGAGCTCGGCATGGTCAAGTCGGTGGAGATCGAACCGGACGGCAGGGTCGCCGTCACGGTCTACCTGACCGTCTCCGGCTGCCCGATGCGCGACACCATCACGCAGCGCGTGACCGAGGCCGTCTCCGGCGTCGAGGGCGTCACCGCCGTCGACGTCACGCTCGACGTGATGAGCGACGAGCAGCGCAAGGAGCTGGCGGCGGCGCTGCGCGGGACCGGCGCGGAGCGCGAGGTGCCGTTCGCGAAGCCGGGCTCGCTGACCCGGGTGTACGCGGTCGCCTCCGGCAAGGGCGGCGTCGGCAAGTCCTCCGTGACCGTGAACCTCGCCGCGGCGATGGCCGCGGACGGTCTGAAGGTCGGTGTCGTCGACGCCGACATCTACGGCCACAGCGTGCCGCGGATGCTGGGCGCGGACGGCCGTCCGACCCAGGTCGAGAACATGATCATGCCGCCGTCGGCGCACGGCGTGAAGGTCATCTCGATCGGCATGTTCACCCCGGGGAACGCGCCGGTGGTGTGGCGCGGCCCGATGCTGCACCGTGCGCTCCAGCAGTTCCTCGCGGACGTGTACTGGGGCGACCTGGACGTCCTCCTGCTCGACCTGCCGCCGGGCACGGGCGACATCGCGATCTCGGTCGCGCAGCTCGTCCCGAACGCGGAGATCCTGGTCGTCACGACCCCGCAGCAGGCCGCCGCCGAGGTCGCCGAGCGGGCCGGCTCGATCGCCGTGCAGACGCACCAGAAGATCGTCGGCGTCGTCGAGAACATGGCGGGCCTGCCGTGCCCGCACTGCGACGAGATGGTCGACGTGTTCGGCACGGGCGGCGGCCAGCGGGTCGCCGACGGTCTCACGCGGACCACGGGCGCGACCGTCCCCGTCCTCGGCTCGATCCCGATCGACGTCCGGCTGCGCGAGGGCGGCGACGAGGGCAAGCCCGTCGTCCTGTCCGACCCGGACTCCCCGGCGGGCGCGGCCCTGCGCGCGATCGCGGGCAAGCTGGGCGGCCGCCAGCGCGGCCTGTCGGGCATGAGCCTGGGCATCACCCCGCGCAACAAGTTCTGAGAAGCGGTACGCGAGAAGGGCGCCCCCCATGTGGGGGGCGCCCTTCTCGCGTACCCGCGTCTACGCGTACGCCTCCAGGTCCTTGATCTGCGAGAACCCGAGCCCGTACGCGCTCATCCCCCGCCCGTACGCCCCGAGGTGCACCCCCGCCGCCGACCCGGCCAGCACCCAGCCGAACTCCGACTCGCGGTAGTGGAAGGGCACCGGCACCCCGTCCACGGGGAGCGACAGCGTCGACCAGGCGGGCCCGTCGAGGTCGTCGGCGAGCTCGAAGGCCGTCTCCGTCTGCTGGTCCAGCCAGTTGTCGCGCATCCCGTGGTCGAGCGAGGCGGGCCAGGTGTGGACCAGGAGCCCCGACCCGGCCAGCCAGGCGGCGGAGGAGACCGTGGTGGCGTCGAGGACGCCCGTCCCGTCCCCGGTCCGCCGGACCGGGCTCGCCGCGACCGTCACCACGACGGCGAAACGCTCCTTCTCCGTGCCCCGCGCGTCCGACTTTATGGACGGCTCGTCACCGTGCCCCGTCGAACCGTGCTGCACGCTGCCGTCCGCCGCCGTGCCGACCTGCATCAGCCAGCGCGGCCCGGTAAAGGCCTCGTCGAGGCCGTACCAGGCGAAGGGCGCGCGCAAATAGCCCTCGGGGGTACGCCGGGCCGTCGGTACGCCCTCCACCCGACTCGTGGTCTCCAACTCGGCCGCCTCCTCGTTCCGTCAACAGAGGGAGGATAGCCACCAGGACGCGTCGGGTCCGTGACAGCCCGTCGTCAGGTCGCGTCGGAGTCGTACGCCGGACGCTCCACCGTGTCCGGATTGGTCGGCTTGTCCTGCTTCTTCAGGAGGTCCGGGGTGCCGGCGGAAGCAGCTCCGCTGACCGCCGAAGGCTGCGGCTCGCGGCTGTGGACCGCGTCGGCGACGTCGTTCATCTCCTTCTTGAGGTCGAACGAGCCGCGCAGCTCCTTCAGCTCCTGGAGGTCCTCGTTCCCCTCCAGCTGCTTGCGGAGGAACGTCTTGGGGTTGAGGTCCTCGAACTCGAAGTCCTTGAACTCGGGTCCCAGCTCGCTGCGGATGTCCTCCTTCGCGCTGTCCGAGAAGTCACGGACCTTCTTCACGAAGCGCGAGACGTCCTGGATGACCTTCGGGAGCTTGTCCGGCCCGAAGACGAGCACGGCGAGGACCACGAGGGCCACCAGCTCGAGTGCGCCTATGTCGCTGAACACCTAGTAGCTCCTTCACGCCGGTCCAGGGCCCGGTCCACGGTACCCGCCGAAACTGTCCGGCGGGTACCTCCCGACATCCACCGCATGGCGCTCAGGTGCCCTGCGACGAACCGAGTGTCAACGTCTTGGTCAGCTCTTTGCCGTCACGGGTGAGGGTGAGGCGCAGCTCGTCGCCGGGGCGGTGGGCGCGGATCTTCACGATCAACTCCTCGCCGTTGTGCACGCGCTGGCCGTCGACCTTGGTGATGACGTCGCCGGGCCGGAGCCCCGCGGCGGCGGCCGGGCCGCCCGGGGTGACGGAGGCGGCGCCGTCCTTGCCCTTCTCGCCGACGCGGGCGCCGTCGCCGTTGAACTGCATGTCGAGGCTCACACCGATGACGGGGTGGGTGGCCTTGCCGGTGTTGATGAGCTCCTCGGCGACCCGCTTGCCCTGGTTGATCGGTATGGCGAAGCCGAGGCCGATGGAGCCGGGCTGGCCGGCGCTGCCGCCGTCACCGTCGCCGGAACCGCCGGCGGCGCGGATCGCGCTGTTGATGCCGATGACCCGGCCCTTGGAGTCGAGCAGCGGGCCGCCGGAGTTGCCGGGGTTGATCGGGGCGTCGGTCTGGAGGGCGTCGACGTAGCTGATGTCGGTGCCGTCGCCCTTCTCGCCGCCGGCGGTGATCGGGCGCTCCTTGGCGCTGATGATCCCGGAGGTCACGGTGTTGGAGAGGTCGAAGGGCGCGCCGATGGCGACGACGGGGTCGCCGACGCGGACGTTGTCGGAGTTGCCGAGGGGCAGCGCCTTGAGGCCGGAGACGCCGGTGACCTGGACGACGGCGAGGTCGTAGCCGGTGTCCTTGCCGACGATCTTGGCGCGGGCGGTCTCGCCGCTGGAGAAGGTCACGGTGATGTCCCCGGAGGACTCGGCCGCGTCGACCACGTGATTGTTGGTCAGGATGTGGCCCTTGGCGTCCAGGACGAAGCCGGTGCCGGTGCCGGAGGAGCCGCCGCCGCTGACGTGCAGGGTGACGACGCCGGGCAGCGCGCCGGCGGCGATGCCGGCCACGCTCTCGGGGGCGCGGTCGGTGTCCCCGCCGTCGGCCTGGGGCAGCTCGACGGTGGTGAGTCCGCCGTTCCGCTCGACGTAGGCGCCGATGCCGCCGCCGATGACGCCGGTGACGAGGGCGAAGACCAGCGCCCCGGCGAGCGCGAGGCCCTTCCGGGACTTCTTCGCGGGCGCCGGTGCGACACCGCCGCCGCCGAGGGCCCCGCCCCAGGGGTCGTACTGCATCCACGGGGCGGTCCCGCCCTGCTGCGGCGGTACGGGGCTCTGAGGCGGCACGGGAGCCTGTGCCTGGGGCGGCACGGGAGCCTGTGCCTGAGGCGGTACGGGGCCCTGAGGCGGCACGGGGGGCGCCGGGTGCTGCACGGGCGGCGCGGGCGCCCACGGGCCGGGCTCGCCGTACGGCGGCGTCCGGTACTCGTCGGGCGCGTGCAGGGGCTGGGGGGCGGGCTGCGCGGCCACCGCCGGGGGCTGCGGCGCGTCGGCCACGGGAGCGTCGGCCGGCTCTGCCTTCGTCAGCAGGACGGCGGGCGCGGGCGCGTTCTCCGGGTCCGGCTCCGACTCCGGCCGGGGCACGGCGGAGATCTCCGTGGTGTGGACGTCGGCCTCGACCGGCGACTGTGGCGCGGGCAGGGGGAAATCACCGTCACCGTCGTCACCGCCGTCGGTCGGAGGCGGCGAGGGTATCCGCGCCGCCTCCGGTGCCGTCGAAGGCCGGCTCCACCAGTTCGGCTTCCCGTCGTCCATGCTCTCCCCGCAACCGCTGACCCGTCCGCGCCCCGGCTCGGGCGCCCCTGTCCCTGGATTCAACCAGGTCGCGGGTCAGCGGTGGGAGCCGAGCGGTGCGTTCGTCGGGCTCGCCGCCGGGGTGGGACCGGGGACGAGGGCCAGATCGAGGGCCGGACCCGTCGGTCGTATGAACGGCGAGAGTGCGAAGAACGACCGCATGGCCTGGTTCTGGAGGCGCACGGCCACCAGCGGAGCCGTGCCGGAGCGCACCGCGTCCGGCGGAACCGCGCCCGAGGGAACGGTGCCCGCGGGAGCCCTGCCGGCGGGGGCGCCGGTCCGGGCCGCGAGCGGGGTGAGCGGCTCTTCGGCGACGGACTGGGCGCCCGAACGCTCTCCGGACCGCGTACCGCGTACGCCGCCGGTGCCCGGGGCGCCGCCCGTGGCCGTGGCGCGCAGCGGGGTGACCGCGCTGCCCGTGCCCTGCCCGCCGCGTCCGCTCGCGCTCACCGAGGTCTCCACCGGCAGCGCGCCGCCGAGGGCGATCGCCGCGAAGGAGACCGCGCTGGCCGCCGCGAAGGCGAAGCGCCGGCCGCGCCCGGACGTGCCGGAGGCGCGGTCGCCGACCTCGTGGATCCGGAAGCCGGTGCCGGGGTGCGGGGAGCGCGGGGTGACGACCGCCGCGGTGGCGAAGCCGTCGGACCTCAGCGCCGCCGCGCCGAGCAGTTCTTCGAGGGGCCCTCGTGGCACTCCGGGCCCGCCGGAGCCGCCCGAAGGCTCACCTGGTCCCCCGGGGAGCCCCTGGAGCCGGGCGAGGAAGCCCTCCGAGGGGGGCGGAGGCGCCGCGGAGGCGAAGACGCTCTTCACGGTGCGCTGGGCGTCGGCCTCGGCCTTGCAGCGTGCACAGGTCGCGAGGTGCGCGAGCACCCGCTCCCGGGCGTCGTGGCCGAGCTCGCCGTCGACGAGCGCGGCGAGCCGGTCCCCGAGGTGGTGTTCTGCGGGGGTCGGCGACGAGGGACGTGTGCCGCTCACGCTGTCCCTGCCTCCCATCCGACGGAAGCGAGCGCACGCTCCGCCCGGGCCTCGGGCGAGCGGTGCTTGAGCGCCTTGCGCAGGTGGGAGCGGCCGCGGTGGATCCGGCTGCGGACGGTGCCGAGCTTCACGCCGAGGGTCGCGGCGATCTCCTCGTACGACAGTCCTTCGATGTCGCAGAGGACGACCGCGGCGCGGAACTCGGGCGCGAGGGTGTCGAGGGCCTGCTGCACGTCGGCGTCGAAGTGCGTGTCGTTGAACACCTGCTGCGGCGACGGCTCGCGGCTGGGCAGCCGCTCGGCGGCGTCGTCGGCGAGCGCGTCGAAACGGATGCGCTGCTTGCGGCGGACCATGTCGAGGAAGAGATTGGTGGTGATGCGGTGCAGCCAGCCCTCGAAGGTGCCCGGCGTGTACGTCGACAGCGAGCGGAAGACGCGGACGAAGACCTCCTGGGTGAGGTCCTCGGCGTCGTGCTGGTTGCCGGTGAGGCGGTAGGCGAGGCGGTAGACCCGGCCACTGTGCGTGCTGACGATCTCCTCCCAGCTGGGCGGAGTCCACGCCTGCGATTCCGCATCCGATGCGAAGGTCGCGGTGGTGGGAGCGGAGTCGGTGGTGCGGATTCGGTCAGCGGTGTCGGTCACGGATTTCGGCTCACCCGCCGACCTGAGAAGACGCCGAAGCACTCCTCCCCGATCCACAAGCGCAGCCGCACCTCCCCTGTCGGCTCTGGTGGTGTCCAGCGGAGCCCCTACCATAGCCACCTCGCCCGTTAGCTCCGGATAAGAATCTTTACGCGAATTTGGAACCGGCTCGCCCGGCTGCCGCCGGCCGCGTCCTGCCTCCAGTGAACGTGCGGTCCCATCTGCGGGTTCCCGCTGACAGCGGATACAGTCACCGTTGCGTCAACTACGGGGACAGGAGAGGGCCATTACCGCCAACCGGCAGACGAGCTGGTCGTTCGCCGACGCCTTTGTCGCCGAGGACGAAGCTCTGCGCTGGGCCCGGGACCGGGCCCGGGAGGCAGGGCTGCCCTCGGTGTCGCCCGGCACCGGTGGCGCGCTGCGCCTGCTCGCGGCGACGGCGGACGCCAAGGCGGTGGCGGAGATCGGTACCGGCACGGGCGTGTCGGGCATCTACCTGCTGCTCGGGATGCGGCCGGACGGCGTCCTGACGACGGTGGACCTCCAGCCGGAGCGCCAGCAGTTCGCGAAGACGGCGTTCCGCGCGGCGGGCTTCGCCGGCAATCGCGCCCGGTTCATCCCCGGCCGCGCCCTCGACGTCCTGCCGCGTCTCGCGGACGGTGGATACGACCTCGTCTTCTGCGACGGCGACCGTCTGGAGTACCTGGACTACCTCGCTGAATCGTTGCGCCTGCTGCGACCGGGCGGTCTCGTCTGCTTCGAGGGAGTCTTCGCGGACGGCCGGACGGTCGACTCGGCGGCCCAGCCGGCGGAGGTCCTGCGGGTCCGCGAGCTGCTGCGCACGGTGCGGGAGAGCCAGGAGCTGCTGCCGTCGCTGCTGCCGGTGGGCGACGGCCTGCTCTGCGCCGTACGCCGGGGCTGACCCTCCGAAGCCCCAGACCTCCCCCAGCCCTCCCCGGGCCCACGGAACTGGACTCCTACCGAGGCCCCGGACCCGAGGGCCCCGAACCCGAGGGCCTCGGACACACCACTGCCCCGGCACGGTGGAAACCGTCCCGGGGCAGTGGCGAGGAATCGTGAAGGATCAGGTCAGCCGACGACCTTCTTCAGGGCGTCGCCCAGCGCCTCGGCCTCACCCGGGGTCAGCTCGACGACAAGCCGACCGCCGCCTTCGAGCGGAACGCGCATGACGATGCCCCGCCCCTCCTTGGTCACCTCGAGCGGGCCGTCACCCGTCCGCGGCTTCATGGCCGCCATGCTTGATCCCCTTCCTGAAACCAGCTCATTGTCAGCCGGGCAGCTCTTCGATGCGGAGCACGCTTCACCGGCTTCGAACACATTGCTTCCAGGTCATTATCCCGCATCACAGGACCCGATGACCAACATCGATCTGCATCGCTTGCGCAACGCGCTCTCTCAAAACCGCACATTTCGGCGATCGGGCTGCGATACTGCGCCGCTCCGGATCGCGCTGACGCCCTGAATTCTTTGACGCAGCTCACATGTGCGGTGCGGGTGATCTCCGCCATGCTGGGCAGGTCAACCGCGCAAAGAAGCGAAGGGAACCCCATGGCCGACACGGTCCTGTACGAGGTGAGCGACGGGCTCGCCACCATCACGCTCAACCGGCCCGAGGCCATGAACGCGATGAACGTGGCGGCGAAGGTCGCGCTCCGGGACGCCGCGGAAACGGCCGCCGCGGACACCGCCGTACGGGCCGTCCTGCTCACCGCGGCCGGCGACCGGGCGTTCTGCGTCGGCCAGGACCTCAAGGAGCACGTGGGCCTGCTCATGGCGGACCAGGAGTCCGGCACACGCGAGACCATGAACACGGTCCGCGACCACTACAACCCGATCGTCAGGGCCCTCACCGGCATGCGGAAGCCGGTCGTGGCGGCCGTGAACGGCGTCGCGGCGGGGGCGGGCTTCGGCTTCGCGCTCGCGGCGGACTACCGGGTCGTCGCGGACACGGCCGCGTTCAACACGTCCTTCGCGGGCGTCGCGCTCACCTCTGACTCGGGCATGTCCTGGACGCTCCCCCGGCTGATCGGCGCGAGCCGGGCGTCGGACCTGCTGCTGTTCCCGCGCTCGATCACCGCCCAAGAGGCGTACGAGCTCGGCATCGCGAACCGCCTGGTCCCGGCCGCCGACCTCGCCGCCGAGGCCGCGAAGGTGGCCCGCAAGCTGGCGGAGGGCCCGACCGTGGCGTACGCGGCGCTGAAGGAGTCCCTGGCGTACGGCGCGGACCACTCGCTCGCCGAGGCCCTGGAGAAGGAGGACGAGCTGCAGTCCCTCGCGGGCGCCTCGGAGGACCACACGATCGCGGTCCGCGCCTTCATCGCCAAGGAGAAGCCCCGCTACCTGGGCCGCTAGCCGGCGTCTGCCTGGGGCGGTGTCTTACCGCCCGCCCCGGGCCACGCACCCCTCCACGTGGTCGTCGACCAGGCCGCACGCCTGCATCAGGGCGTAGGCGGTGGTGGGGCCGACGAAGCGGATGCCGCGCTTCTTGAGGGCCTTGGCGAGGGCCGTGGACTCGTCCGTGACCGCCGGGACGTCGGAGACCGAGCGCGGGGTGGGACGGCCGGCCGGATCGGGGGCGTAGGACCAGATCAGGGCGTCGAGCTCGCCCGGGGACCAGGTGGCGAGCAGCTTGGCGTTGGCGAGGGTCGCGTCGACCTTGGCGCGGTTGCGGATGATGCCCTCGTCGGCGAGGAGCCGCTCCCGGTCGGTCTCGCCGAAGCCGGCGACGGAGGCGATGCGGAAGCCGTCGAAGGCGCGCCGGAAGCCCTCACGGCGGCGCAGGATCGTGATCCAGGACAGGCCCGACTGGAAGGCCTCCAGGCAGAGCCGTTCGAAGAGCTCGTCGTCGCCGTGGACCGGGCGGCCCCACTCCTCGTCGTGGTAGGCCACGTAGTCCTCGGTCGACAGGCCCCAGGGGCAGCGCAGCCGCCCGTCCGGGCCGGGGAGCGGCCCGCCCTCCGTCATCAACGGTCGTCCTCTCCGTCACCCGCGGACGCGCCCGCGAGCGCCTCCTCCAGCTCGGCGATCCGGGAGTCCCGCTCGGCGAGCTCGGCGCCGAGGCGGACCAGGACGTCGTCCACGTCCGCCATCCGGTAGCCGCGGACGGCGACGGGGAGGCGGAGCGCCTCGACGTCGGCGCGGTCGACCGGGCGGGCCGCCGGGAGGGGGTCGACGAGCTGCTCGGGTGCCACCTCCGGCAGCACCTCGCTGTCGCCTCCGCCGACCACCGCCAGAGTCACCGCGGCCACGACCACGACCATCGTGATGAGCAGAAACCAGAACACCTGCGCGCCTCTTCCCGGAGTGGAATTCGTCCCGTGCCGATCGTGCCATGCGCCACTGACGGTTAGGGTCGCAGCGAACGGACGCGAGGGAGGACAAAAGGGATGCTGCGCTTGGGACGGCGTGAATTCGGGCCGCACGAGCCGGTGATCATGGCGATCGTGAACCGGACCCCGGATTCCTTCTACGACCAGGGCGCCACCTTCCGGGACGAGCCGGCGCTCGACCGCGTGGAGCGGGCCGTGGCCGAGGGCGCGGCGATCATCGACATCGGCGGGGTGAAGGCGGGCCCCGGCGAGGAGGTCACGGCCGAGGAGGAGGCCCGCCGGACCGTCGGCTTCGTCGCCGAGGTCCGCAGGCGCCACCCCGACGTGGTGATCAGTGTGGACACCTGGCGGGCGGACGTCGGCGCGGCCGTCTGCGAGGCCGGGGCGGACGTCCTGAACGACGCGTGGGGCGGGGTCGACCCCGGACTCGCGGAGGTCGCCGCGAAGTACGGCGCGGGGCTCGTCTGTACGCACGCGGGCGGCGCAGAGCCGCGGACGCGGCCGCACCGGGCCGAGTACGCGGACGTGATGGCCGACATCCTGCGGGTGACCGTGGGGCTCGCGGAGCGTGCCGTGGCCCTCGGAGTGCGGCGCGACGGGATCATGATCGATCCGGGGCACGACTTCGGGAAGAACACCCGGCACAGCCTGGAGGCGACGCGGCGGCTCGGCGAGATGGCGGAGACCGGCTGGCCGGTGCTCGTCTCCCTGTCGAACAAGGACTTCGTCGGCGAGACGCTCGACCGGCCGGTCAAGGAGCGGGTGCTCGGCACTTTGGCGACGACCGCGGTTTCGGCTTGGCTGGGGGCCCAGGTGTACCGGGTGCACGAGGTCGCCGAGACCCGGCAGGTCCTGGACATGGTGGCGTCCATCGCCGGACACCGGCCTCCCGCCGTGGCCCGGCGCGGGCTGGCGTAGCGGGGCGGGTGCCGACCGGTGGTCGGTCGTGCCCACCCTCCCCCAGAGGGGGCCCCAGCCCCGGCGGAACGGGTGGGCACAACCGACCGGCGGCACCTGCCGCCCCGGACCCCGGTCCTCGGACTCCCCTCACGCCCTGAGGGCGTGAGGGGCCCCATACGGGCTGACTTCTACTTGCCCGTCTCCTTCGTCACCAGCGCCACCGCCTCCTCCACGTCGTCCGTGACGTGGAAGAGGAGCAGGTCGCGCTCCGACGCCTTGCCTCCCGCGACGACCGAGTCGCGCAGCCAGTCGACGAGCCCCTTCCAGTACTCCGTACCGAAGAGGACGATCGGGAAGCGCGTGACCTTGCGGGTCTGGACCAGGGTCAGCGCCTCGAACAGCTCGTCGAGGGTGCCGAGGCCGCCGGGCAGGACGACGAAGCCCTGCGCGTACTTCACGAACATCGTCTTGCGGACGAAGAAGTAGCGGAAGTTCACGCCGATGTCGACGTGCTGGTTCAGCCCCTGCTCGAAGGGGAGCTCGATCCCGAGGCCCACCGAGACGCCCTTGGCCTCCCGGGCCCCCTTGTTGGCCGCCTCCATGGCGCCCGGGCCGCCGCCCGTGATGACCGCGAAACCGGCCTCGACGAGCGCCCGGCCGATCCGTACGCCCGCCTCGTACTCGGGCGAGTCCGGCCTCGTGCGGGCCGAGCCGAAGACGCTGATCGCGCTCGGCAGTTCGGCGAGGGCTCCGAAGCCCTCGACGAACTCGGACTGGATGCGCATGACCCTCCAGGGGTCCGTGTGCACCCACTCCGAGTCGCCCTCGGTGTCGAGCAGCCGCTGGTCCGTGGTGCCCGACTGGACCTGATCCCTGCGCCTCAGCACCGGCCCCAGACGCTGCTCCTCGGGCTTCGCCATTCCCTCGGGAATGCCCATGGCCTGCTCCCTCCGCCGATCCACTGATCTTCTGGTCCGGTCAGCGTAGGACGACAGAGGTGACGAAACGCGAAATTACGGAAGTCGGGCGGTCAGCCAGTCGCGGAGGCGTGCCTCACAGTGGTGGATCTTGTCGACGGCGACGTGCTCGTCGCGCTTGTGCGCGTAGATGGCATCGCCGGGACCGTAGTTGACGGCCGGCACGCCGAGGGCGCTGAAGCGGGAGACATCGGTCCAGCCGAACTTGGGCTGCGCGCTGCCGCCGACGGCCTTCATGAAGGCCTCGGCGGCCGGGTGCGAGAGGCCGGGCAGGGCACCGGGGCTCTCGTCGTCGACGACGAAGTCGGCGATGTCGCAGTCGGCGAAGACCTCGCGGACGTGCGCCAGGGCCTCGGCCGGGGAGCGGTCGGGGGCGTACCGGTAGTTGACCGTGACGGTGCAGGCGTCGGGGATGACGTTGGTGGCGACGCCGCCCGCGATCGCGACCGCGTTGAGGCCCTCGTGGTACTCCAGGCCGTCGATGACCGGCCTGCGCGGCTCGTACGCGGCGAGGCGGGCGAGGATCGGGGCGGCGGTGTGGATGGCGTTGGAGCCCATCCAGGAGCGCGCGGAGTGGGCCCGCTCGCCCGCGGTGTGCAGGATGACCCGCAGGGTGCCCTGGCAGCCGCCCTCGACCTGCGCGTCGGAGGGCTCCAGGAGGACGGCGAAATCGCCCTCCAGCCAGTCGGGGTGGGCGGCGGCGACCTTGCCGAGGCCGTTGAGGTCGGCGGCCACCTCTTCGTTGTCGTAGAAGACGAAGGTGAGGTCGCGGTTGGGCTCGGGCACCGTGGCGGCGATCCGGAGCTGGACGGCGACGCCCGACTTCATGTCCGTCGTGCCGCAGCCCCACAGGATGCCGTCGTCGTCGAGGCGGGAGGGGACGTTGTCGGCGATCGGCACGGTGTCGATGTGGCCGGCGAGGACGACCCGCTCGGTGCGGCCGAGGTGCGTACGGGCCACGACGTTGTTGCCGTGGCGGTCGACGGTGAGGTGCGGCAGGGCACGCAGGGCCTGCTCGATGGCGTCCGCGAGCGGCTGCTCCGTCCCGCTGACGGACGGGAAGTCGACGAGGGCGGCGGTCAGGGCGGCCCCGTCCTGGGAGAGGTCCAGCCGGGTCTCGTACGGAGTGATGTCAGCCATGTGCCGACCCTAACCCGGCCTCCAGTACGGTGGGCCCGTGTCCGAGCCCACCCGCACCGTCCGTCGCGGCCGCCCCGCCCGCCGCGGCCGTCTCGCCCGCTCCGCGGCCGCCCTGGCCGCGCTCCTCGGCCTGGCCTCGTACGTGGCCTTCCACCAGGTGACGGGGAGCAGGGGCACGCCGCGGTGCAGTGTCGGCACCGGCGAGAACCGGTACGAGTTCACGCCGGACCAGGCGTCGAACGCGGCGACGATCTCGGCGGTCGGCACCTCTCGGGGGCTGCCGGAGCGTGCGGTGACGATCGCGCTCGCGACGGCGCTCCAGGAGTCGGCGCTGCGGAACATCGAGCACGGCGACCGGGACTCGCTCGGTCTGTTCCAGCAGCGGCCCTCGCAGGGCTGGGGGACGCCGGCGCAGATCATGGACCCGGTGTACTCGGCGGGGAAGTTCTACGAGGGCCTGGAGAAGGTCCCGGGGTACTCGCGGATGCCGCTGACGGTGGCGGCGCAGAAGGTGCAGCGGAGCGGTTTCCCGCAGGCGTACGCGAAGCACGAGCCGGACGCGACCCTGCTCTCGGCGGCGCTGACCGGTCGGGCGCCGGCCGCGCTCACCTGTACGGCGAGCGATGTGAAGGGCCCGCCGGGCGATCCGGAGCGGGTGCGTACGGAGCTGGTGCGGGCCTTCGGCGAGAAGGCGGCGCCGAGGGCGGTCACGGGCGGGTCGAGCGCGGGACGGTCGGCTTCGGAGCCGCCGGTGCTCGTGGTGCCGGTCCGGGCGGCGACGGACGCGGGCACGGCTCCGGGTGCCGGGTCGGACGAGCGGCGCGGCTGGGAACTGGCGCAGTGGGCGGTGGCGCGGGCGGACGAGCTGCGCGTCACGGAGGTCGCGTACGGGGGCCGGGTGTGGCGCGCGAGCGACGCGTCCGGCGGCTGGGCGAAGTCCTCCGGGGCCTCCGCCGGTGCGGCGTCCGGTACCGGCTCCGGAGCCGTCTCCGACACGGGATCGGTCCGTATCCGGCTCGCGCGGTAGCCGGTCACACGTACGGTCGTTCACCCGGCCGTGGCATGCGCCCGGAGGGAATCCCGGGAAATTCTCCCGCACTTCGCGCGGTCATTTCCGCGTCGCGTCCTGCCGCCCCAATTCCCTTACAGGACAAGGGAAGTGACGGTTCGGCAGACGCCCACGCAATGACACGTTCGTCCATTTTCCTCCCCACCCGACAATACGACGCATTACCAATCCTTTACCTTCGACCGCCGCAACCTCTCCCACCCCGGGGCCGGTTGTCACTGCGTCCGAACACCACTCGTCGCACCCCGTCGAAGGAGCACCATGTCCCTCCCCCTGACCCGTCGGATCGCCCGCGCCGCCCTCCTCATCGCGGCCGGAGCAGCCCCCGTGGTCGGTGCGGCCGGTTCCGCGAGCGCCCTGGACCACAGCATCGCGCCCGCCAACGCCCTCGGTGGCGTCACCGCCCTGGACGCCGCCGGCGCGGGCACCGCTGTCGACAGCGGCGCGCAGGCCGCCACCGGCGTCGTCGGCGCCACCGGCAGCCAGGCCGTCGGCACGGCCGTCCCGGCCGTCGGCAAGACCGCCGGCGCGGCGGGCAAGACCGCCACCCCGGCCGCCCAGCAGGTGGCCGGCGAGGCCGCCGGCAGCACCGGCGAGGTCGTCGGCAAGACGGCCGGCGCCGCCGGCGACAGCGCGACGGGCCCGGCCGCCGGCGCCCTGGGCGGCGGCCTGCCGGCCGCCCCGTCCCTGGGCGGCCTGCCGATCGGCTGATCCGGCACGGAAACACGGGAGGGCCCGGGGAGCATCAGTGCTCCCCGGGCCCTCCCACGTACATCCGGCAGGCCCGTCCGCGCATCCGGCAGGCCCGTCCGTCGGGTCGTCCGGTCCTCCGGCCGCCCGATCCTCCGGCCGCCCGGTCCTCCGGCGCTAGCCGAGCCGCTTGACCGCCGCGTCGACGCGCTCGTCCGTCGCCGTGAACGCCACCCGCACGAACCGCTCCCCGGCCTCGCCGTAGAAGTCGCCGGGCGCCACCAGGATGCCCTTGTCCGCCAGGTACGCCACGGTCTCCCAGCACGGCTCGTCCCGGGTCGCCCACAGGTACAGGCTCGCCTCGCTGTGCTCGATCCGGAAGCCGTGCGCCTCCAGGGCCGCCCGCAGCGCCGCCCGGCGGGCCGCGTACCGCTCCCGCTGCCCGGCCACGTGCGCGTCGTCACCGAGCGCGGCGACCGTCGCCGCCTGCACCGGGGCCGCGGTCATCATGCCGCCGTGCTTGCGGATCAGCAGCAGCTCACCGAGGACCGCCGCGTCGCCCGCGATGAACGCGGCACGGTAGCCGGCCAGGTTGGAGCGCTTGGACAGCGAGTGGACGGCGACGATCCCCTCGTACGAACCGCCGCAGACGTCCGGGTGCAGGACGGAGACCGGGTCGGCCTCCCAGCCCAGCTCCAGGTAGCACTCGTCGGAGAAGACGAGGACGCCGTGCTCGCGCGCCCAGGCCACGATCCGGGTCAGCTCGTCCTTGCCCAGGACCTTGCCGGTCGGGTTGGACGGGGAGTTGAGCCAGAGCAGCTTCAGACCGGCCGGGTCCAGCTCCGTCGGGTCGTCGTAGACGACGGGCGTGGCACCGCAGAGCCGCGCGCCGACCTCGTACGTCGGGTAGGCGAGGCGGGGGTACGCGACCCGGTCGCCGGCCCCCAGGCCCAGCTGCGTCGGCAGCCAGGCGACGAGCTCCTTCGAGCCGACCACCGGCAGCACGTTCTCGTGGGCGAAGTCCACGGCGCCGAGACGGCGTTCGCACCAGCCGGTGAGCGCGTCCCGCAGCTCTTTCGTCCCCCACACCGTGGGATAGCCCGGCGAGTCCGCCGCCGCGACCAGGGCGTCCTGGATCAGCGCGGGGACCGGGTCGACGGGCGTGCCGACCGAGAGGTCCACGATTCCGTCCGGGTGCGCCAGGGCCGTCTTCTTGTACGGCTCCAGCTTGTCCCAGGGGAAGACGGGCAGGCGCGAAGAGACTGCGCTCACGGGTTGGCTCTCACTTCCTGTACGTACGGGAAACGCCTCGGTCCCGTACAGCGACCGACGCCGTACGGGACCGGATGCGGTCGATCAGCCGTTCTGCGGCGGCAGGGCGGCGATGAAGGGGTGGTCACGCTCGATCTCGCCGAGCTTGGAGGCACCACCGGGCGAACCGAGCTCGTCGAAGAACTCGACGTTCGCCTTGTAGTAGTCCTTCCACTCCTCCGGGGTGTCGTCCTCGTAGAAGATCGCCTCAACCGGGCAGACCGGCTCACAGGCCCCGCAGTCGACGCATTCGTCCGGGTGGATGTACAAGGACCGCTTGCCCTCGTAGATGCAGTCGACGGGGCACTCCTCGATGCACGCCTTGTCCTTGACGTCGACACAAGGCTGCGCGATGACGTAGGTCACGCTGTCGTTCCTCCTCGATAGGGCTGGTCTGCGCGGGAGCGCGGCGTCGTCGATGCCCGCACCTAGTATCTCCGTTCTTGGGGACGATCCGAACAGGAGGGGCGGAGAAGCTGTGGAATTGATCGGAGGAGGACTCCTTGAGGTCCGGATCACCGGCGCTGACGTGGGAAAACGTGTCTCCGTTCGGTACGTGACAGACTCCGCCGCGACGGGCGGGAAGTTCACGGACGCGGTAGGGGTTCTCACATCGTGGGACTCCGGTGTGCTGCTGATCACACGAAGGAGCGGTGAAACCGTCCGGATCGCGGAAACCTCCCTGGTCGCGGGGAAGGTCGTCCCCCCCGCTCCCGCCCGGCGAAGGGGCCCCTCGGCCACCTTCCCGGAGCTGGCCCGGGCCACCGCGCGCGCCTGGCAGCCGGTCGAGAGCGAGCAGCTCGGCGAGTGGACCCTGCGAGCCGCCGACGGATTCACCCGCCGCGCCAACTCCGCGCTGCCGCTCGGCGATCCCGGACTCCCGGTGCCGGAGGCCCTGACCTTCGTACGCGAGTGGTACGCGGCCCGGAAGCTCCCCGCGTACGTCCAGACGGCCACCGGCGCCGAGGGCACCCAGGAACTGCTGTCCGCGGCGCTCGACCGGCACGGCTGGCGGCGCGAGGTCTCCGCCGAGGTCCGGATCGGGGCGCTCGCCCCGATCGGCGACCTGGACGCCGACGTCTCCGCCGTACGCCTCTCGCGCACGCTCGACGCGTCGTGGCTGCTCCGCTACCAGCGCTTCGGGGAGCCGAGCCCGGCGGTACGGCCGGTCCTCACCTCCGGTCCGCGTGTGTGGTTCGCGTCCGTGGCGGGCACGGGAGAGGTGCCGGCGGCGATCGGGCGCTGCGTCGTCGACGGCCGCTGGGCGGGCTTCATGGCCGTCGAGGTCGACCCCGCCCTCCGGCGGCAGGGCCTGGCGACGTCCGTCATGACGGCACTCGCCCGGCGGGCGCTCGACGAGGGCGCGTCGGCGGCCTGGCTCCAGGTGGAGGCGGACAACGACGGCGCCCGGGCGTTGTACGACGGGATGGGCTTCGCGGTCCACCACCACTACCACCACTACCGATGGGCGGAGGCGTGACGGAGGCGTGACCGAGCACGGAGCCGGGTCCGACGGACCGGACGAACGGGCGGGCGAAGAACCGCCGGAGGACGTGCCCGACTGGCGTCGGGAGTTCGCGGAGGAGGCCCGGGCCGAGCGGCCCGATCTCGCCCGGCTCTGTCTGCTCGTCGGTGCGGTGGCCGATCCGACCGTCACCCGGCACGTCATCGACGAGGCCGAGATCGAACTCGACCGCCTCGCCGGGCTCATCCCGTACGCGACCCGCACCACCGGCACCTGGGCCACCGAGCTCGCCGCGCTCCTCGGCGACCGCGAGGGCTTCGAGGGCGTGCCCGCCGACTACCAGCGCCTGGAGTCCTCGCTCCTGCACGAGGTGCTGCGCCGCCGCCGGGGCCTGCCGATCCTGCTCTCCGTCGTGTGGATGGAGGTCGCCCGCCGGGCCGGCGCCCCCGTGTACGGACTCGGTCTCCCCGGCCACTTCGTCGTCGGCTTCGGCGACCCCGCCGACCTGAACCTCGCCGACCCCTTCTCCGGCGGCCGGCCCCTGACCGGCGCGGACGCGGAGCTGCTCGTGGCGAGCGCGACGGGCGAGGCCCTCGACCGTTCCATGCTCCGGCCGGCCGAGCCCGGTGCGATCGTGCTGCGCGTCCTCAACAACATCCGCGCCTGGGCGGCCCCCCGCCCCGAGCGTTCCGACGTGGGCCTGTGGGCCGTGGATCTCGCGCTGCTGCTGCCCTCCCACCCGGCGCGGCTGCGCTACGAGCGCGCGGAGCTGCTCGTCCAGCGCGGCGAGTTCCTCGCGGGTGCGGCGGAGATGGAGGCGTACGCGCGTGTGATGGACGCGGTGGACCCGGAGTCGGCGACCGTCATACGCCGCCGGGCCCAGGCGGCGAGGGCCCGCCTGAACTGACCCTGCCTGTGGATGTCTTGTGGATCACGTGACGAATCCACGGTGATCCGCATCCACCCCTACTAGGATCCTTCCGCGTTCACGGGGGAGGTGATCACATGCGTCCATCGACGCCGAACGACCCGACACAGGTCGGGCCGTTCCGTACGGTCGCGGTGCTCGGGCAGGGTGGCATGGGCCGGGTCCTGCTCGGCGTCGCGCCGAGCGGCAGTCTGGTCGCGGTCAAGCAGGTGCACGCCGACCTGGCCGACGACGAGGGCTTCCGGTCCCGGTTCCGCCGCGAGGTCGACGCCTCGCGCCGGGTGTCCGGTGCCTACACGGCACCCGTGGTCGACGCCGACCCGGACGCCCCGACACCGTGGCTCGCCTCGCTCTTCCTCCCCGGGCTCTCGCTGAGCGACGTCGTCGCGGACGGCTTCCTGCCCGAGGAGGCGGTATGGCAGCTGGCCGCCGGCCTCGCCCAGGCGCTGGCCGACATCCACCGGGTGGGGCTCGTCCACCGGGACCTGAAGCCGTCGAACGTGATGCTCACCGACGACGGCGTCCGCGTGATCGACTTCGGCATCGCCCGGGCGGGCGACCACCTGACGAAGCTCACGCACACGGGCGCGCTCATCGGCTCCCCCGCGTTCATGGCGCCGGAGCAGATCACGGGCGGGGCGCCGACCAGCGCCGCCGACGTCTTCGCGCTCGGCGCCACCCTGGTCGTGGCGTGTACGGGGAAGACGCCGTTCAACGGCGCCTCGGCCCCCGCGCTGATGTACAGCATCGCCCACGAGGAACCCGACCTCGGGGCCGTACCGCCGGGGCTGCGCGGACTCCTCGCGGCGTGCCTCGCCAAGGACCCGGGGGCGCGCCCCTCCCCCCGGGACGTCCTCGCCCTCATCGGGCCGGTGACGCCGTCGGCGCGGCCCTGGCCGGAGGCCGTGCACCGGCGGATCGCGGACCAGTCGGCGGAGACCGCCCGGCTGGTGAGCGCGGCGCCGACCGTGACCGCGCCCACGACGCCTCCCCTCCCCCGGGTACGGAGCCGGGGCCGCCGGCTCTGGACGGTCGCCGCCGTCGTCGCGGGGGTCCTCACGGTCACCGGGGCGCTGGTCGCGGTGAACGGCTGGGCGGACGACGTGTACTACGCGTTCGTGGACGAGCCCGTCCCGACGCCGGGAAACGTTCCGCTGAGCCAGGTGGCCGACACGTACGTGGGGCCGATCCCCTCCTGCGAGGAGCTGCGCCCGAAGGTGAAGCCGCCGACCGGGTTCACCCAGCAGCGGGTCCAGGAAGGCGGGCCCCCGCACACCCAGTACGACGGCGCCACGTCGAACCAGTGCACCTGGAACACCCGCTCCGGCGACCAGATCGTCATGGTCTGGGACCTCTACCGCAGCAAGCCGGGCGGCCCCACCGGTGCCGAGGGCGCGAAGAAGCGCTTCGAGGGGATGTACATACGCGGCGCCACGCAGCGGGTCTCCACGCTCGACTTCGTCGAGGAGGCCCTCTGGTACAAACCCGACGGCCACTGCGTGCTGTACGCCCGGGACGTCAACCTGGAGCTCTTCGTCCAGGTGAAGGGCCCCAACTACCCCCTGGGTACGTGTGAGGCCCTGACCGAGGAGAGCGCGAGGCAGGCCTTCGCGCTCATCAAGACGAAGGCGGCGGCGCAGTGACGAGGCCCCTGAGCCCCACCGACCCCCGCGAGGCCGGGCCGTACCGGCTCCTCGCCGAGCTCGGCCGCGGCGGCATGGGCCGCGTCTACCTCGGCGCCGCGCCCGACGGACGGCTCGCCGCCGTGAAGCAGGTGCACGCCCGGTTCGCCCACGACGAGGACTTCCGCGCCCGGTTCCGGCGCGAGGTCGACGCCTCGCGGAAGGTGTCCGGCGCCTGCACGGCGGCCGTGATGGCCGCCGACGCGGACGCGCCCGTGCCCTGGCTGGCCTCCGTGTTCGTCGCGGGCCCCTCGCTCGGGGCGGCGGTGGAACGGTCCGGGACCCTGCCCGCCGAGACGGTACGGCGCCTGGCCGTACAGCTGGCGACGGCCCTGGACGAGATCCACCGCGCGGGGCTGATCCACCGGGACCTGAAGCCGGAGAACGTGCTGCTCTCGGGGGACGGTGCCCGGGTCATCGACTTCGGCATCGCGCGGATCGCCGAGGCCGGGAACGTCACCGAGCTGACCGGGACCGGTCTGGTGGTCGGCTCGCCCGCGTTCATGTCGCCCGAGCAGGCCGAGGGGAAGGAACTCACCCCGGCGAGCGACGTGTTCTCGCTCGGCTCGGTCCTGGCGATGGCGGCGACCGGTGCGAGCCCGTTCGCGGGCCCGTCGACCCTCCAGTCGCTCTACAACGTCGTCCACAGGGAACCCGACCTCACCGCCGTACCGCCGGAGCTGGCCGGCCTCCTGGCCTGGTGCCTGGCCAAGGACCCGGCGGCCCGCCCGAGCCCCGTACAGCTCCTCACCGCACTCGGTGCGGCGGCCCCGGCCGCCCGGCAGTGGCCGCCCGCCGTCCACGCGATGATCGACGACCAGCGGCGGGCGATCGACCACCTGCTCACCCCTCACCACGAGGACCCCGAGCGGACGATGGTGGTCCCGCCCCGGAGGGCCCACACGGCCCCGACGGCCGTGGTCACCCACCTCTCCCCCGCCGCGCCGCCGGCCCGCCGTCGAGGCCGGATCGCCGTCGCCGCCGCCGTCGCCCTGTGCGTCCTGGGCGGCGGCGCGTGGTGGGCCCTGAAGGACGGCGGGCTGACGGCGGGCCCGCCGGACGCGTACCTGACGATGCCGGTCTGCGCGGAGGTGGCCCCGAAGCTCCCGCTCCCGGCCAGGAACCCGACCCAGGACGCGTACACCGAGTACTCGGACACGGCCACGACCAGCTGCTCCTGGAACGACAAGGACGCGCCGCAGCCGGACGGCTGGAACTACTACGCCCACGCCATGGTCCGCTGGGAACTGCGCCGCAGCGCGGGCACGGACGAGAACGCCACGGACCGCCAGGAGCGCGAGTTCGCGGACGACGCGGAGGGCGAACGCCCGGAGACCGGCCTCGCCTTCGCCGACGAGGCCTTCTGGAGCACGCCGAACGGCGGGGAGACGACGTGCACCCTCTACGCCCGCAAGGGAAACCTGGTGGTGGTCGTGTCCCTGGGCGGCAAGAGACACCCGGCCGAGACGTGCGAGCAGGAGGCCGGGACGATCTCGCAGGCGGCGTTCACGGCGATGCCGCGCGCCTGAACACGGAGGGCCTCGGGGTGGGGGGTAGGGGCGGCAACCTCGCGGGGAGTGATCACTGGATCGGGTGCCATATACGCGGATCGCTGCCCCTTCGGGACATCTCGACCCCATGCTGAGGGCGCCGCGAAATCAAGATCACGGAAGGGCTCGTCCCATGACCACGGACGTCATCACCGCCAAGCTCGAACGCGCCTTCACCACCATGGACGCCGACCAGGACGGCTACCTGGACTGGACGGACTACCAGCAGCTCGCCAACCGCTACATCGAGGCCTACAAGCTCGACAGGAACGACCGCCGGGCCAGGGCGCTCCAGACCTTCACCCAGATCTACTGGCTGGAGCTGCTGCGCCACTCGGGCGCGGACGGGGACCGGCTCACGAAGGACCAGTTCGTCACGTCCAACCGCCTCGCGGCCGTCGACACCAGCCGGCTCAACGTGGCCGAGGGCGCCGGTCATGTGATCTTCGACGTCGTCGACGTCAACGGCGACAACGAGATCAGCAAGGACGAGTTCGCCCGCGCTCTGAGGGACGTGTGGAAGGTCGACGCGCCCGACGCGATGGACAGCTTCAACAAGCTGGACGTCGACGGCGACGGCGCCATCTCGCGCCAGGAGTTCATCCGCGCGATCCGTGAGCACTTCCTCTCGGACGACCCGAACGCACCGGGCAGCCTGTTCTTCGGACAGATCTGATACTCACGCGATGCCCCGCCGTCGTACGCGACGGCGGGGCGTCGTCCTGTGCGTCACCGCGTCGCAAGCCGTCATCCGCCCGCCCTGCGGAAGAATGCGCCCATGGATCTGACCGCCGACATCCTCGTCGCCCTGATCGCCCTGCTCCACCTGTACATCCTGGTGATGGAGATGTTCCTGTGGCAGAAGGAGGTCGGCCGTGGCTTCTCCGGCTTCGACGCCGAGATGGCCCGCGCGACGGCCCCCATGGCCGCCAACCAGGGCCTGTACAACGGCTTCCTCGCCGCCGGGCTCGTCTGGGGTCTCATCGCCGACGACCCGACCGGCTTCCGGGTGAAGGTCTTCTTCCTCGCCTGCGTCGTCATCGCCGGCATCTACGGCGCCGCCACCGCCAACCGCCGCATCCTCTTCGCCCAGGCCCTGCCCGGCGCGCTCGCCCTCTCCGCCGTCCTCGTCGCGGGCTGACCCCAGGACGCGCCCGTCACCCCCGGAGGGGGCTCGCCCTGTACGGCGGCTGGCGACGGCCCGGACGCGTGACACCCCCGCCCGACGGTCGTCGGACGGGGGTGCGGGGCGCCTCGTACGGCCCGGGTGTCAGCCGTTGCCGCTCAGGTCGATGACCTTGGTGCGTTCGGCCTTCGTCTTGCCCATGAGGGCGTCGCGCATCACGAAGGCCACGTCGTCGGCGGAGACCTCGTGCTTGGTGCCGTCGCCCTTGGTGATCATGATCCCGTCGAAGGCGCCGTCGAGGAGCCTCTCGATCGCCTTCTTGTCGTAGACCTCGACCAGGCGGCCGTCGACGGCCTTCATGGAGAGGATCTGCGGCAGCGACCGCGCGGGGCCGAACTGGATCTCCTTGCCGCCCGCCACGATCGTGATCCGGTCGGACATGGCGGGCTCGGCGAACTCCTTCATCGCCCGGTCCAGCTCGGCCTTCGTGATCGACGGCTTGAGCGTGGTGACCGGGAGTTCGACGACCTTGCCCTGGCCCGTCTCGACCTGGGCGCGGAAGGCGTCCTTGACGGAGATCATCGAGCGATGGACGTCCATGCCGGCGCCGGGCTTGCCCTCGATGGGGGTGACCTTGTTCGGCGCGAAGCGGATCGTCGCCTCGGTCGCGGAGGCGGAGGCGCCCGCCAGGTCCCGCAGGGCGACGGCGAGCTTCTCCTCGTCGACCGGGAAGACCGGCTTGGCGATCCGCTCGCCGCCGAAGAGGGAGCCGATGACGGAGACCGGGTTGTAGTCGCTGCCGGCGGCCGCGCGGACGGTCTCCTGGCTGTCGAGGGCCAGGCCCGCCTTCTCGGGCGGCATCTGGACCTTCTTGCCGCCGACGCTGAGCTGGAGCGGCGCGGCAGCGCGCTTGCCGAGGGCCGCCTCCAGCTTGTTGACGGCCTCCTCCTTCGTACCGCCGCCGATGTCCACGCCGAGCACCGTGGTGCCCTTGGGGACGTCGGAGTGGTTGAGGAGCAGTCCGGCGCCGTAGGCGACGCCCGCGAGGCCGACGAGCCCCGCGGCGACGAGGACCAGCTTGGAGCGGCCCTTCCTCGCCTGGGCGCGGCTCGGTGCCGGAGCGGGGCGGGGGGCGGCGGGCGCCGGGGCGGGGGTCTCCTCAATGCGCGGGGTGAGGTTCGGGCGGGCCGCCGACGGCGGGACGACCGGGATGCCGCTGGTGAGGGTGTCGCCGGAGACGTGGCCACCGCCGCCGGCCGGCGCGCCGTGGCCGGGTGCGCCCTGGCCGGGTGCCTGCGGGCGCATCGGTCCCGGTGCCTGACCCGGGCCCTTGCCCTGGCCCGGCCCCTGCGCCCGTCCTGGTCCCTGGGCGGGCTTCGGGGCGGGCGGCTGCGGGGTCAGGATCGCGGTGTCGTCGGACATGCGCGGGGCGCCGCCCCGCGCACCGGGCGGGCCGGGGAACGGCGTGGTCGGTGCCGGGCCGCCGAGCGAGGCGGTGCCGGTGACCGGGCCGGTGGTGGGACCGGTCGGGCCCGCGTGCGGTCCGGCGGCCGGGCCGCGGTACGCGGGAGTGCCGCCCGAGGGCGTGCCGTCGTACCTGGGCGTGCCGGCGGCCGGGGTTCCGTCGTACGCGGGCGTGCCGTCGTACATCGGCGTGCCCGCCGCCGGGGTTCCGTCGTACTGGGGCGTCCCGCCCGACGGCGTGCCGTCGTACATCGGTGTGGCGTCGTATCCCGGTGTTCCCTCGTACCGGGGCGTGCCGCCGGCCGGTGTGCCGCTCTCGTACAGCGGGTTGCCGGCGCCGGGGGTCGCCACCGGGCGGCTCGACGGGGTCGTGCCGACCGTCGGGACGCCGGATGTCGCGGAGCCCGCGAAGCCCGTGCCGGGGGCGTCGGGCGCCGTGGCGAGCGGGCCGGGCGTCGCCGGAGCGGACGGCGGGGCAGGAGCCGGGGCCTGGGTCGGGGCGGGGTTCGGCGACGCCTTGCGCGGGGCGAACCAGTCGCTCGTCTCCTTCCCCTTGGGCGCCGCCTCGGCGGTCACCGGCTCCGGAGCCGCGACCGGCTCGGGTACCGGCACCGGTGCCGCGACAGGCGCGGGTACGGGTGCCGGTGCGGGTGTCGGCTCCGGTTCCTTCTCCGCCGCGGGCGCCTCGGCGACCGGCGTGCGGACCACGACCGGCGGGATCGGACGCGAACCCGGGATGTTGATCCGGATCCGGGTCGTCAGCGTCGTCTCGGTCTTGGGCTCCTCCGGCGGTGCGGGCGCGACGGAGGTCTCCTCCGGCGCGTCCTGCGAGGGGTGGAGCGACGGATACTGGCGGGATCCGTACGGCGGTGTACCCGAGGGGTACGCGGCTCCACCGCGCCCCTGGGCGCCGGAGGACGAACTGTCAGTCTCTCGACCAGTTTCACGACTCAAAGCAGGATCTCCCGGTTGGCTCCACCGCCCGCTCTTGCTGAGGCTCGTGTAACCCGGGCGGTTCGGCGGCGCGCACCACCATACTGGGCAGCGCCGCTCCATACCCGACCCCTGGGTGGCGGACGACGGGCAATCCGGCCGAAGTCAGGGCGTCCCCGGTATCAAGTCGTCCTGTTCACGGGGTCGGTCGCGGGAGCCGGGACAGCGTGGCGCACATCACAGCGACCGCCATGCCGCCGAAGAGGAAGAGCAGCTCTCCGGCGCCTCCGCCGAACACCCCGTCACCCTCCGGGCGTCCGAAGCTGAGCAGGATGACGGCGACGAGCCAGCCGCCGCCGGCGGCGACGACGCCGGCCTGGGTGCCGGTGGCGCGGATCCCTCCGTAGACGACGGCGGCGGTGGCGAGGAGTCCGAGCAGCAAGCCGCCGGGGAACCAGGCGGCTTGGACGAGGGCTCCGGCGGCCCCGACGAGGGCGCCGAGGACGACCAGGGCTCCGTACCAGACGTATCGGGCGGCGCGGGAGGTCGGGAGGGGGGCCGGGGCCGGGGCCGGCGCGGGGGTCCGGTGGGAAGCGCCCGAGGAGGCCCGGGAGGCGGCGGCGCTCACGCGGTCACCCCCGCGAAGAGGTCCGTCTCGCGGACGCCCGCGGGGGCGCCCGGGGCGCCCTGGACCAACTCGTAGTACTCGGTGGTGAGGATCGGCTGGCCGAGGTCGTTGGAGAGGGCGAAGAACGGGCCGTCGACCGCGACTTGGGTGGCGTGGGCGGCCATCGCCGCGGTCTTGCGGGCCGTGTGCTCCGGGCCCGCGTCGATCGCGGTGGTGATCCGGTCCTCGTCGACGACTCCGGGTACGTCGTCGATGGCGGCGATGGCGGGGAAGACGGAGCCCTCGGCGCGCAGCCGGGCGAATCCGGCCTCGGCGACCGGGCGGGGGACGCGGTTCCAGTAGATCTTGGCGATCGTGTGGGCGGGTCCGAGGTCGGGGCGGTACGCCGGGTCGGCGGCGAGTTCGGCGGCGCGCATGGCGACCCGGTGGGCCTGGATGTGGTCGGGGTGGCCGTAGCCGCCGTCGGGGTCGTAGGTGACGAGGACCTGCGGGCGGGTCTCGCGGATCACGTCGACGAGGTGGGGGGCGGCGGTGTCCACGTCCGTGTTCCAGAACGCGTTCTCGCGCTTGTTCTGCTCGGCGCCCATCATTCCGGAGTCGCGGAAGCGGCCGGGGCCTCCGAGGAAGCGGTGGTCGGTGACGCCGAGCTCGGTCATCGCGGCGGCCAGTTCGCCGACGCGGTGCGGGCCGAGCCGGTCCTCCCGGTCGGGTGCCAAGTGGGCGAGCCCGGGCGGGATGACCTCGCCCTCCTCGCCGAGCGTGCAGGTGACCAGGGTGACAAGGGCGCCCTCGGCCGCGTACCTGGCCATGGTGGCGCCGTTGTTGATCGACTCGTCGTCCGGGTGCGCGTGCACGAGGAGCAGACGACGGGCGGGGAGATCGGTCATGGCCCCACCCTACGAGACCCCTCCTGTTACGGCGGGGTCAGAACTTGAGGCCGCCGATCATGCTCGCCACGTTGGTGGTCAGCGTGCTGATGGACGGGGCGATGGACGAGCTCGCCAGGTAGAAGCCCAGGAGCGCGCAGATCGCCGCGTGTCCCGCCTTCAGCCCGGATTTCCGGATCAGCAGGAAGACGACGATCGCCAGCAGCACCACCACCGAAATCGAGAGTGCCACGGCGGTCCACCTCCACACTTCTTCGGTCGGATATTCGAACGGTTCGGGCAGGGAGCATGTGCCAGTCGCCCGCACACAACGCTGCATACCCACCTAGCGCTACGGATCATAACTATCCGTGCCATCGCATCGATCGGCGGACGGAGGCACGAGGGGGGCGCACGGCACTAGTTTCAGCCGCATGACCTCGTCTCGACAGCCGTCCCCCCAGCCGTCGGCCGCGCCCCGGGCCGCGCTCTCCTTCCCCCGCCTGCACGCCAGGACCCAGCGGTTCACGCTGGGCGTTCCGCGCGGTTTCTCGGTGTCTCCCGACGGGGAGCGCGTCGTGTTCGTCAGATCGGCTTCCGGGACGGACCGTTCGCACCGGCTGTGGGTCCTCGACCTGCCGGCGGTGGGCGCACCGGTGGAGCGGGTGGCCGCCGATCCCGAGACGCTGCTCGCGGGAGCGGCGGAGGAGCTGTCGCCGGAGGAGCGGGCACGCCGGGAGCGGAGCCGGGAGGGCTCCGGCGGGATCGTGGCGTACGCGGTGGACTCGGCCGTGGAGCTGGCGGCGTTCGCCCTGTCGGGGCGGCTCTTCACGGCGGAGCTGCGGGCGGGGACGGCGCGGGAGCTGCCGGTGCCGGGGCCGGTGATCGATCCCCGTCCTTCGCCGGACGGGCGGCTCGTCGCGTACGTGGCGGAGGGTGCGCTGCGGGTGGTCGGAGCGGATGGTTCCGGTGATCGGGAGCTCGCGGTTCCGGAGGACGGGCACGTCTCCTACGGATTGGCCGAATTCATCGCCTCCGAGGAGATGGGCCGGGACCGCGGGTACTGGTGGTCCCCCGATTCCGACCGGCTGCTGGTCGCTCGTGCGGACGACCGGGCCGTACGCCGCTGGTGGATCGCCGATCCGGCGCATCCCGCGCGGGCGCCGCAGGAGGTCGCGTACCCGGCGGCGGGTACGGAAAACGCGGCGGTGCGGCTCTTCCTCCTGGGCCTCGACGGGGCGCGTACGGAGGTGGTGTGGGACCGGGAGCGGTATCCGTACCTCGCGCGGGTGCACTGGTCGGCGGCCGGGGCGCCGCTGCTGCTCGTCCAGACGCGGGACCAGCGGGCCCAGCTGAATCTGGCGGTGGACACGGCGTCCGGGGAGACCTCGACCGTGCGGGCGGAGGAGGACCCGGCGTGGCTGGAGCTGCTGCCGGGGGTGCCGGCGTGGGCTCCCCCGGGGCTCCGCCCGGGAGGCACCCCCGACGGGCGGCTCGTCCGTGTCACGGACGAGAGCGGGGCCCGGGCCCTCGCCGTCGGGGAGCGGCTCCTCACGGACGGGGCGCTGCACGTCAGGGCGGTGCTCGGGTTCGGGGAGGACGACGTCCTCGTATCGGCCTCGGCGGGTGAGGCGGCCGCGGCGCCGGAGACCGGCGAGATCCATGTGTACCGGGTGACCGACCGGGGGGCGGAGCGGCTCTCCGAGGGCGCCGGGGTGCACGGGGCCGTGCGCTCGGGGCCGGTGACGGTCCTCGTCTCGGCGCGGCCGGGCGCGCCCGGGAGCGTGGCGCGGGTGCTGCGGGACGGCGAGCAGGTCGCGGTGGTGGGCTCGTACGCGCAGGAGCCGGTGATCTCCGCCCGGGTACGGCTCACGGAGGCGGGGCGACGGCGGATCCCGTGCGCGGTGCTGCTGCCCACGGGGTACGCGGAGGAGGACGGGCCGCTTCCGGTGCTGATGGATCCGTACGGCGGTCCGCACGGGCAGCGCGTGCTCGCCGCGCACAACCCGTATCTGACGTCCCAGTGGTTCGCCGACCAGGGCTTCGCGGTGGTCGTCGCGGACGGTCGCGGCATGCCGGGCCGCTCCCCCGCCTGGGAGAAGGCGATCCTGCGCGATCTCACGCCGACGCTCGACGACCAGGTGGACGCGCTGCAGGCGCTGGCCGGGAGCTTCCCGCTGGACCTGGGGCGGGTGGCGATCCGCGGCTGGTCCTACGGGGGCTACCTCGCGGCACGCGCGGTGCTCCAGCGCCCGGACGTCTTCCACGCGGCCGTCGTCGGGGCGCCGGTGACGGACTGGCGGCTGTACGACACGCACTACACGGAGCGGTACCTCGGCACCCCGCAGGACGATCCGGAGGTGTACGCGGCGCAGTCGCTGCTCGCCGACGACGGTCTGACGGCGCCGGAGGAGCCCGCGCGGCCGATGATGGTCGTGCACGGTCTCGCCGACGACAACGTGGTGTTCGCGCACGCGCTGCGGCTCTCCTCGGCCCTGCTCGCGGCGGGCCGGCCGCACGAGGTGCTGCCGCTGTCCGGGGTCACGCACATGACGCCGCAGGAGCAGGTGGCGGAGAACCTGCTCCTGCTCCAGGTGGACTTCCTGAGGAGGTCGCTCGGCCTCGTCGGGTGAGTCACCAGTGGGGCGGCGGCGGGTACGGCGGGGCCGGGGGCGGTCCGTACGAGCCGTACGGGCCGTAGGAGACGGGCGCGGCGGCCGGGGCGCCGCGCCCGGCCAGCAGGACGAGCACCGCGATGCCGCCGAGCAGCCCGATGACGGAGCTGAGGACGTGCGCCTGCTGGGCGGTGGAGGCGTCCATGAGGTGCGTGAGCAGCTCGAACCTGACGACCCGTACGAACTCGACGAGGCCGTCGGTCGCCAGGAACGCCCCGGCGAGCAGCCCGAAGGCCCGGGTGTGGCGGGCGCGGGCGAAGGCGGAGCCGGCGGCGGTCCCGTACAGCGCGACGAGGATCACCGCCAGCCAGCCGGGCGGGGGCGCGAGGACCGGGATGACGAGGGACCGACCGCCGACGAACCGGTCGACGGTGACCTCCAGGGGCAGTTCGACGGCCCAGTACGCCTCCCACAGGACGACGGTGAGGGCGCCCAGCGCGAGGAGGGCCGCGGCGACGGCGGCCGGGCCCGTGCGGGGGCGGGTGGGGAGCTGCTCGTGCGGGCCGTCGGCCCGGCGGCGGCCCGCGGCCGCGGTGACGACGAGGCCGGCGGCGAGGGCGAGTTCGAGGAGGGCGGTGACGAGCGCGCCGCTGCCGGGCGCCCAGAGGCCGGGCAGGCGCAGGGCGAGGGTGACGGCGCCGGCGGCGGCGAGCGCGGAGGCCGCGTGGCGGGAGCGCAGGGCGGCGACGGCGCCGGCGACGTAGACGGCGAGGAGCAGGGGGTCGACGGACGACGTGGCGGTCCGTCCCCTCGCCGGGAAGAGGTGGTCCCCGATCCAGGACAGGGCGAGGTCGGCGGGCGAGCCGGCCACGGCGAGGTCCTTGAGGATCCACACGGCGGCTAAGAGGGCGAGCGCGGCGCAGAGCGCGGCGCCCGTGAGACGTGCCGGTCGTGTCACAGTCACGGATCCGATACTCACGGTCGCGACCCGCCGAAACAAGCGGTTCCGCCCAACCCACCAGCACCTGGCGAGTGAGCCGAAGGGGCGCGCGGGTACGTGAGTCCGGCTCCAGCGCCCCGGAGGTGAACCGAGCCCGAAAAAGAGGGGGCCGGCCGGGGCGGCATGGTGCGCCCCGGCCGGCTCACGGCACCCGCACGGCCGTACGTGGACGATCGTGTCGTGTCCGTATATCGGACCCGAGTCCGTCGGGTTGCCTGCGGGTTAAAGCGACGTGGGCTCTTCCCCGCCGTTCCCGTTCTCGTTCCCGCTCTCCGGCGGCACCACCTGCTTCTCCTCCGCGAAGTGGCAGGCCGAGTCGTGTTTCGCCGGGCTGTCCGTGAGGCGGAAGACCGCCGGGACGGCGAGGAGGGGGACTTCCAGCGTGCAGCGTTCCTGGGCCTTCCAGCAGCGGGTGCGGAAGCGGCAGCCGGAGGGGATGTTGGCCGGGGAGGGGACGTCGCCGGTGAGGATGATGCGCTCGCGGTGGGCGCGCGCCTCCGGGTCCGGGACCGGGACCGCCGAGAGCAGGGCCTGGGTGTACGGGTGGGTCGGGTGGTCGTAGATCTGGGCGTCGCTGCCGATCTCGACGATCCGGCCGAGGTACATGACCCCGACCCGGTTGGAGATGTGCCGCACGATCGAGAGGTCGTGGGCGATGAAGACGTACGAGAGGGCGAACTCGGACTGGAGGTTCTCCAGGAGGTTGACGACCTGCGCCTGGACGGAGACGTCGAGCGCGGAGACCGGCTCGTCCGCCACGATGATCTCGGGCTGGAGCGCGAGGCCGCGGGCGATGCCGATGCGTTGGCGCTGGCCGCCGGAGAACTGGTGCGGGTAGCGGTTGATGTACTCGGGGTTGAGGCCGACGACGTCCAGGAGGTCCTGGACCTTCTGGCGGCGGGAGCCCTTGGGGGCGACCTCGGGGTGGATCTCGTACGGCTCGCCGATGATGTCACCGACCGTCATGCGCGGGTTGAGCGAGGTGTACGGGTCCTGGAAGACCATCTGGATGTTGCGGCGGACGGCCTTGAGGGCGCGGGGGGACAGCTGGGTGATGTCGTCGCCCTTGTAGCGGATCGATCCGGAGGTCGGCCGCTCCAGGTTGACCAGCATCTTCGCGACGGTCGACTTGCCGCAGCCGGACTCGCCGACGATGCCGAGGGTCTCGCCGGCGGCGAGGTCGAAGTCGACGCCGTCGACGGCCTTGACCGCGCCGACCTGCTTCTTGAAGAGGATGCCCTGGGTGAGCGGGTAGTACTTGTGGAGGTCCCGGACTTCGAGAATCGCCTCAGCCATGGAGGCACTCCTTCCAGAAGTGGCAGGCGCTGGTGCGCGGCACCGGGGACTCGGTCACGTCGTACAGCGGGGGTACGTCGGTCCGGCAGCGGTCCCTGGCCAGGGGGCAGCGGGGGTTGAAGGCGCAGCCGGGCGGGATGTTCAGGAGGTTGGGCGGCAGGCCCTTGATCGCGTACAGCTCCCGGCCCTTCTGGTCCAGGCGCGGGATCGATTCGAGGAGGCCCTTGGTGTAGGGGTGGGCGGGGGCCTTGTAGATCTCGTGGACGGGGGCCCGTTCGACGATCCGGCCCGCGTACATGACCGCGATCTTGTCGGCGACGTCGGCGACGACGCCGAGGTCGTGGGTGATGAGGATCAGGCCCATGTTGAGTTCGCGCTGGAGCTCGGCGAGGAGGTCCATGACCTGGGCCTGGACGGTGACGTCGAGGGCGGTGGTCGGCTCGTCGGCGATGATCAGCTCGGGTTCGAGGGCGAGCGCCATCGCGATCATGATGCGCTGGCGCATGCCGCCGGAGAACTGGTGGGGGTACTGGCCGACGCGTTCCTTGGCGGCGGGGATGCGGACCCGGTCCATCAGCTCGATGGCCTTGGCCCTGGAGTCCTTCCTCGACATCCCCTTGTGGACCTGGAACATCTCGCCGAGCTGGTCGCCGACGCTGGTGACGGGGTTGAGGGAGGACAGCGCGTCCTGGAAGACCATCGCCATCTTGGCGCCGCGGATCTTGCGCCGCTCCTCCTCCTTGAGCTTCAGGAGGTCCTGGCCCTGGAAGAGGATCTCGCCCTGGGTGATCTTTCCCGGGGGCATGTCGAGGATCCCCATGACGGCCTGGGCGGTGACGGACTTGCCGGAGCCGGACTCGCCGAGCACGGCGAGGGTCTCCCCCGCGTCGACGGAGTAGTCGACGCCGTTGACCGCCTTGGCCACCCCTTCCCTGGTGTGGAACTCCACGTGCAGGTCGCGCACTTCGAGCAACATGGGTCCCTACCTCAGCTTCGGGTCGAGGGCGTCGCGGACGGCGTCGCCGAGCATGATGAAGGCGAGCACCGTGATGGCGAGCGCGCCGGAGGGCCAGAGCAGCATCTGCGGTGCGTTGCGCACGTAGGGGGCGGCCGAGGAGATGTCGATGCCCCAGGAGACGGTGGGGGGCTTGAGGCCGACACCGAGGAAGGAGAGCGTCGCCTCAAGGGAGATGTACGTGCCGAGGGCGATGGTCGCGACGACGATGACGGGCGCGAGGGCGTTGGGCGCGATGTGCCGGAGCAGCATCCGGTTGTTGGAGGCGCCGAGCGCGCGGGCGGCCTGGACGTAGTCGTTCTGCTTGGCGGTGATGACGGAGCCGCGGGCGATGCGGGAGAGCTGCGGCCAGCCGAGGAGCACCATGAAGCCGATGACGGGCCAGACGGTGCTGCTGCTGACGACGGAGAGCAGGACGAGGCCGCCGAGGACGACGGGGATCGCGAAGAAGACGTCCGTGACGCGGGAGAGGAAGCCGTCCCAGGCGCCGCCGTAGAAGCCGGCGAGGCCGCCGAGGACGGAGCCGAGGAGGGTCACGCCGAGGGTGGCGAAGAGGCCGACCTGGAGGGAGGCCCTGGCTCCGTAGACGGTACGGGTGTAGACGTCGCAGCCCTGGCCGTTGAAGCCGAAGGGGTGGCCGGGCTGGGAGCCCTCCTGGGCCTTGGAGAGGTCGCAGTCGAGCGGGTTGCCGCCGGCGATGAGCTGGGGCCAGATCGAGATGATCACCAGGAAGATGATGACCAGGCCGGAGATGATGAAGATCGGGTTGCGGCGCAGGTCGTGCCAGGCGTCGGACCAGAGCGAGCGGGGCTTCTTGTCGGGTCCGGTGCCCTCGGGGCCGCCGGGCGTCTTCTCCAGCGTCTCGCCCTCGTCCATCGCGAGGTCGGTGCCGCCCCCGGCGCCGGTGTGGTTGATCGCGCGGCCGTCGTCGAACGGCTGAGGCTGCTCAGGCATAGCGGATCCTCGGGTCAAGGACGGCGTACAGGAGGTCGACGAGCAGGTTCGCCACCAGGAAGACCAGGACGAGGACGGTCACGAAGCCGACCACGGTCTGGGTGTTCTGGCGGAGGATGCCCTGGTAGAGCTGGTAGCCGACACCGTGGATGTTGAAGATCCGCTCGGTGACGATGGCTCCGCCCATGAGCGCGCCGATGTCGGTACCGATGAAGGTCACCACCGGGATGAGGCTGTTGCGCAGCAGGTGGCGGCTGATGACCCGGTGCCGGGGCAGGCCCTTGGCGACGGCGGTGCGGACGTAGTCGGCCCGCTTGTTCTCGGCGATCGAGGTCCGGGTCAGCCGGGTGACGTACGCGAGGGAGACCGAGGCGAGGACGAGGCCGGGGACGATCAGCTCGTTCAGCGGGGCGTCGCTGGAGACGGCCGGCTTGATCCAGCCCCACTTCACGCCCAGGAGGAGCTGGAGGAGGAGGCCGGTGACGAAGGTCGGGATGGAGATGACGACCAGCGTCAGCAGCAGCACGGTGGTGTCGACGGGGCGGCCGCGCTTGAGGCCGGTGAGGACGCCGAGGCTGATGCCGATGACGATCTCGAAGAAGATGGCGACGAGGGTGAGGCGGATGGTGACCGGGAAGGCGCTGGCCATCAGCTCGGTGACTTCCTGGCCGTTGAAGGCAGTGCCGAAGTCGCCGGTGAAGACGTTGCCCATGTAGGTCAGGTATTGCTGCCAGACCGGCTTGTCGAGTCCGAACTCCTTCTCCAGCTGCGCCGCGGTCGCCGGGTCGCACTGGCGGTCGCCGCACAGTCCGGCGATGGGGTCGCCCATCACGTTCACCATCAGGAAGATCAGCAGCGTGGCGCCGAAGAAGACCGGGATCATCTGCAGCAGTCGCCGGATCACATAACGACCCATGGGGGGACTCCGGGGGTTGGCTCCGGGTAGGGGTGTGAGGAAGGCGTACGGCCCGGCGCGGGGGTCCGCGGGCCGGGCCGTACGCCTCCGACCTGCTACGACGTCAGTTGACCTTGATCTGGTCGTAGACCGGGACGCTGAACGGGTTCAGCGTCACGTTGGAGACGCGCTCCGAGTAGCCGGCGCTGCCGTTCTGGTACCAGAGCGGGATGGCGCCCATGTCGTCGCGGAGGACTTCCTCGGCCTGCTGGAAGAGTCCGACGGCCTTGGCGATGTCGGTCTCGGCGTTGGCCTGGTCGACCAGCTTGTCGAACTCGGGGTCGGTCCACTTGCCGTCGTTGGACGAGGCGTTGGTGTAGTAGAGGGGCTGGAGGAAGTTCTGGATGAGCGGGTAGTCCATCTGCCAGCCGGCTCGGAAGGGGCCCGTGAGCTTCTGCGAGGTGACCTGGTTGCGGTAGTCGGCGAAGGTGCCGACCGGGTTGCCGACACAGGCCGTGTCGTTGCCGAGGGCACGGTTGATGGAGTTGCAGACCGCGTCGACCCATTCCTTGTGGGAGCCGGTGTCGGCGTTGTACGAGATCCTCATGGTGCCGCCGGGGATGCCGCCGCCCTCGGCGACGAGCTTCTTCGCCTCGGCCGCGTCGTACTTGCAGAAGTCGCCGCAGATGTCCTTGAAGCCGCCCTCCTCGCCGAGGACCGGGGAGGTCCAGTCGACGGCGGGGGTGCGGGTCTTCTGGAAGATCGTCTCGGTGATCTGTTCGCGGTCGATCGCCATGGAGAGACCCTGGCGGAGCTTCTCCTGTCCGGGCTTGTTCCAGGCCGAGTCGTAGAACGGGAACGACAGGGTCTGGATGATGCCGGCGGGGACGTTGATGTACCGGTCGCCGAGGTCGGCCGAGACGTTCTTGAGCTGGGCGGCGGGGACGTCGTCGACGAGGTCGAGGTTTCCGGCCGTCAGGTCGGTGTAGGCGGTGTTGTTGTCGGTGTAGACCTTGAGGGTGATGCCGCCGTTCTGGGCCTTGTCGGCGCCGGGGTAGCCGTCCCAGCGCTTGAGGGCCATCTCGGAGCCCTTGGTGTACGAGTCGACGGTGTACGGGCCGTTGCCGACCGGCTTCGACAGCCAGGCCGCGTGGTCGTCGAAGAAGGCCTTGGGGAGCGGCGCGAAGGCCGCGTAGCCGAGGGTGATGGGCCAGGTGGAGAACTTCTGGGTGAGCTTGACCGTGAAGGTCTGGGGGCCTGTGACCTTGAGGCCGGACATGGTCTCGGCGGTGGGCTCGCCCTTCTCGGGGTGGACCTTGTCGTACCCCTCGATCTGGCCGAAGAAGTAGGCGTTCTTCTGGTTGTTCTTCAGATGGGCGCCGTAGTTCCAGGCGTCGACGAAGGACTTGGCGGTGACCGCCTCGCCGTTGGAGAAGGTCCAGCCGTCCTTGACCGTGATGGTGAAGTTGGTCGAGTCGGTGGTATCGATCTTCTCGGCGAGCATGTCCTTGGCCTCGCCGGTCTTCGGGTCGTACTGCTTGAGCCCCCGGAAGATCATGGAGAGGACCTTGCCGCCCTGCACCTCATTGGTGTTGGCGGGCTCCAGTGGGTTCTGCGGGTCTCCCCACGAGGAGGACACGATGCCGTCGGCCCCTCCGCCGCCGCTGTCGTCGCCGCCGCCGCAAGCGGTCGCCGCGAGGGCGACTGCGGTGGCCAGAGCGGCCCACTTGGCGTGCGTGGCTCCGCGCATGGAGTGCCTCCCATATGTCCCTAAGTGTGACTTAGGGCTCAATATGGCCCGAAATCAGGAGGTATGCATGTTGTCGGCGCCCATTGGTGCGGCCGTCGGGGCGCCCCGGCAACGCGAGAGGCCCCCGGCACCCTTACGGGTGGCGGGGGCCTCTCGGTCTCCGGGCGAACCGGATCAGACGGCGTATCAGTGCGTCAGTGCACCGGGACGACCTGCTTCTCCTCGGCGAAGTGGCACGCCGAGAAGTGGGCGGCCGGGGTGTCCTGGCCCTGGAAGCGCTCCGGGATCGCGAGGATCGGAGTCTCCTGGGAGCACTTCTCCTGCGCCTTCCAGCAGCGGGTGCGGAAGCTGCAGCCCGACGGCGGGTTGGCCGGCGAGGGGACGTCACCGGTGAGGATGATCCGCTCGCGGTGCGCGCGGGCCTGCGGGTCCGGCACCGGCACCGCGGAGAGCAGCGCCTGCGTGTACGGGTGCGTCGGGTGCTCGTAGATCTGCTCGTCCGTACCGATCTCGGCCATCTTGCCGAGGTACATGACGCCGACGCGGTCCGAGATGTGCCGGACGATCGACAGGTCGTGCGCGATGAAGAGGTAGGAGAGGTTGAACTCCTCCTGGAGCTTCCCCATCAGGTTGATGACCTGCGCCTGGACGGAGACGTCCAGGGCCGAGACCGGCTCGTCGCAGATGATGATCTCCGGGTTGAGCGCGAGGCCGCGGGCGATGCCGATGCGCTGGCGCTGACCGCCGGAGAACTGGTGCGGGTACCGGTTGATGTACTCGGGGTTCAGACCGACGACGTCGAGCAGCTCCTGCACCTTGCGGCGCCGGTCGCCCTTCGGGGCCACCTCGGGGTGGATGTCGAAGGGCTCGCCGATGATGTCGCCGACCGTCATCCGCGGGTTGAGCGAGGTGTACGGGTCCTGGAACACCATCTGGATGTTGCGGCGGACGGCCTTCAGGGCGCGCCCGGACAGCTTGGTGATGTCCTGGCCCTTGTAGAAGACCTCGCCGGCGGTGGCCCGCTCCAGGTTCATCAGGAGCTTGGCGACCGTGGACTTGCCACAGCCGGACTCGCCCACGATGCCGAGGGTCTCGCCCTGGTAGAGGTCGAAGGAGACCCCGTCCACGGCCTTGACCGCGCCGACGTTCTTCTTGAACAGGATGCCCTGCGTCAGCGGGAAGTGCTTCTTCAGGTTGCGGACCTGGAGGATCGGCTCGCCGCGGCCCACGGGGGCCTCGACGGCGGCGGCCACGGCCTCGTCGTTCTTGCTGAGGTCAGCCATGGATCGTCTCCTTCCAGAAGTGGCAGGCGCTCTTACGGCCCGGGAGATCCGCGCCGTCCTGCTCGGTGACCGGCGCCAGGGCCGGGATCTCCGTACGGCAGATGTCGTCGGCCTTGGGGCAGCGCGGGTTGAAGGCGCAGCCGGTGGGCACGCGGAGCAGGTTGGGCGGCAGGCCCTTGATCGCGTACAGCTCCTGGCCCTTCTGGTCCAGGCGCGGGATCGAGTCCAGGAGACCTCGGGTGTACGGGTGCGCGGGGCGCCCGTACAGCTCGTGCACCGGCGCCTGCTCGACGATCCGGCCGGCGTACATCACGGCGATCTTGTCCGCGACGTCGGCGACGACGCCGAGGTCGTGGGTGATCAGGATCAGGCCCATGTTGTATTCCTGCTGGAGCTCCGCGAGGAGGTCCATGACCTGGGCCTGGACGGTCACGTCGAGAGCCGTGGTGGGCTCGTCGGCGATGATCAGGTCCGGCTCCAGGGCGAGCGCCATGGCGATCATGATGCGCTGGCGCATACCGCCGGAGAACTGGTGGGGGTAGTCGGAGACCCGCGCCGCGGCGGCGGGGATCTTGACCTTGTCCATCAGCTCGATGGCCTTGACCTTGGCGTCCTTCTTGGACAGGCCCTGGTGCACCCGGAACATCTCGCCGAGCTGGTAGCCGACGCTGAGGACCGGGTTGAGGGAGGACAGCGCGTCCTGGAAGATCATCGCGATCTTCCGGCCGCGGATCTTCCGGCGCTCCTCCTCGGACATCTTCAGCATGTCCTGGCCGCGGAACAGGATCTCGCCCTGCGGGATCTTGCCCGGCGGCATGTCGAGGATGCCCATGATGGCCTGAGCGGTGACGGACTTGCCGGAGCCGGACTCGCCGAGGACGGCGAGGGTCTCGCCGGCGTCCACCGAGTAGTTGACGCCGTTGACCGCCTTGGCCACACCGTCTCGGGTGTGGAACTCGACGTGCAGGTCACGGACTTCGAGCAGCGGACCGTTGTGGTCGGCGCCGTCGCGGGGCGACGGGACCGTCGCGGTGTTGTCGATGATGGTCACGTTTACGCCCTCCTCAGCGCAGCTTGGGGTCGAGGGCGTTGCGGACGGCTTCGCCGAGCATGATGAACGCCAGAACGGTGATGCTGAGCATGATCGAGGGGTACAGCAGGATGTGCTGCGCCACTCGGATCTGGTCGACACCGGTGGAGATGTCCACACCCCACGACACGGTCGGGGCGGCGAGGCCCAGACCCAGGTACGAGAGGGTGGCCTCGGCGGAGATGTATCCGCCCAGGGCGATGGTGGCGACGACGATCACCGGAGCCATGGCGTTCGGCAGGATGTGCCGGAACAGGATGCGGGTCGTGCCGGCACCCAGCGCCTTGGCCGCGTGTACGTAGTCGGCCTGCTTGACGGTGATCACGGCACCGCGCATGACGCGGGCCATCTGGGTCCAGCCGAGGAACGCCAGGGCGAAGACGACGACCCAGACGGTGCGCTCGACGAAGGACTGCAGGACGACCATGGCGCCGAGCAGGAACGGGATGCCGAAGAAGATGTCCGTCAACCGGGAGAGCAGCGCGTCGACGGCACCGCCGAAGTAGCCGGCGATCATGCCCGTCACACCGCCGACGACCGTGACGATCGCGGTGACGCAGATGCCGACGATGATCGAGGCACGGGTGCCGTAGATCAGTCGGGCGTAGACGGAGCGGCCCTGGCCATCGTAGCCGAGCCAGCCCTCGGAGCCGATGCTGCCGAGCTCCGGCTTGCCGAGGAAGTGCTTGACCAGGTCACCGGCGGTCGGCGACGCGCTGGTGAAGAGGCTCGGGAAGGCAGCGATCACCAACAGGAAGAAGATCAGCACCGACGAGACGAGGAAGTACGGGTTGCGGCGCAGGTCCGCCCAGGCGTCGCCCCAGAGGCTGCGGGCCTTCTCCTGCTTCGCCGGAGGAGTCACGTCGGCGGGAAGCGCGACGGCGTCCTCGACGGCGGGGACGGTCTTGGTCACGTCAGGCATACCGGATCCTCGGGTCCAGGACCGCGTACAGCAGGTCGATGAGCAGGCTGGTGACGAGGTAGATGACCACCAGGATGGTGACGAGGCCGACCAGGGTGGCCCCTTCACGCCGGGTGATCGAGTCGGCGATGAGACCACCGACACCCTTGATGTTGAAGATGCGCTCGGTGACGACCGCGCCGCCCATGAGGGCGCCGATGTCCGTGCCGAGGAAGGTGATCACGGGGATCATCGAGTTGCGCATGAGGTGCACGCCGATGACGCGGCGGCGGGGCAGACCCTTGGCGACGGCCGTGCGCATGTAGTCGGCGCGCAGGTTCTCCGCCATGGAGGTGCGGGTGAGCCGGGCGACGTACGCGAGGGAGAGACCGCCCAGCACGATGGCCGGCGCGATCATCTCGGACACCAGCTGGTCGTTGCTGACAACCGGCTCGATCCAGCCCAGTTCGAAGGCGAACACCATCTTGATGATGAAGCCGAGGACGAAGACCGGGATCGAGATGATCAGCAGCGTGAAGATCAGGACCGCGTTGTCGGCGAGCCGGCCGGCCTTGAGGCCGGCGATGATGCCGAGGCCGAGGCCGAAGACCAGCTCGAACGCGAACGCGAGAGCGGCGAGCTGCAGAGTGACGGGGAACGCCTCACCCAGTACCTCGGTGATCGGGCGACCGTTGCGGATCTGGTTCCCGAAGTCGAAGTGCAGGATGATGTCGGTCATGTAGTTCCAGTACTGCTGCCAGAGCGGCAGATCCAGTCCCAGATCGTGTCTGATCTTCGCGAGGGTCGCGGGGTCAGCGCCCTTGTCCCCGAACATCCCCGCCACGGGGTCGCCGGGCAGGCTGTAGACCATGAGGAAGATCAGCAGGGTCGTCCCGAGGAATACCGGGATCATCTGGAGCAGTCGTCGTGCGACATAGCGCCCCATCATGCCTCCGTTGAAATGTGACAGCAGCAACCGACGGGCCCTCCCGCGGCAGCCGCGCCCCTTTCGGGTGCGCGAGTGTCGCGGAAGGGCCCCCCAGCCACATGCGTAAGGCGCCGAGTGCGGGGCTGACTTCCCGTCAGCCCCGCATCGGCAGGCGGACTACGCTTGGGTGATTACTTCTTGACCTCGACGCCGGTCAGGATCGGGTCGCCGTCCTGACCGTAGGCCACGCCCGAAACCTTCTCGGAGTAGCCCGCGTTGACCTTGTAGTACCAGAGCGGGATCGACGGCATGTAGTTGACCAGGTCCTTCTCGATGGCCTGGAACTGCTTCACGGACTCGTCGAGCGTCGCGGCCGAGTCGGCCTTGGCGATCTTCGCGTCCAGCGTCTTGTTGGAGAAGTCGCCCTGGTTACCCGCCGCACCCGTACGGAACAGGTCCGAGATGAAGTTGGCGTTCACCGGGTAGTCGAGCACCCAGCCGGAGCGGTAGATCGACTTGACCTGCTTGCCCTTACGGGCCTGGAGGTCGGCCTGGAAGTCCGGCTTGCCGTCGCCGACACACTGGACAGTCGTGGCCTGGGTGATGGAGTTGCAGACAGCGTCCACCCACTCCTTGTGGCCACCGTCGGCGTTGAACTGGATCGAGATCTTGTTGTTCGGGACGCCACCGCCGGCCTTGATGAGCTCCTTGGCCTTCGCGGGGTCGAACTTGGTGACGCCGGCGCCACCGTCCTCCTGGAAGCCCAGGACACCCTTGGCGACCCAGCCGGTCGCGGGCTCACGCGTACCCTGCAGCACCGTCTTGGTGATGGTGGCACGGTCGATCGCCATGGACAGACCCTGGATGACGCGCGGGTCGATCTGCTTCGGCTTCTTCCACTGGTCGGCGTAGAAGGCGATGGCGATGGTCTGGATCGCGGAGTACGGCTGGTCCACGGCACGGTCGCCGAGGTCCTGGCGGTAGACCGGGAGGTCCTTCGGCGCGATCTGACGCAGGACGTCGACGTTGCCGGCCTTCAGGTCCTCGTACGCGGCCTCGAGGGTGGTGTAGTTCTTGAAGACCACACCGCCGTTCTTCGCCTTGTTCGGGCCCTTGTAGTCGTCGTATCGAGTGATCTCGATCTTCTTCTTGTGGTCCCAGCTCTTGAACTTGTAGGGACCGTTGCCGACCGGCTTCTGGCCGCCCGCGGCCGGGTCCTTGTAGAAGGACTCGGCCATCGGCGCGAAGACGATGTAGGCCAGCTTGTGACCGAAGTACGGGACGGCCTTCGAGAGCTCGATCTTGAAGGTGGTCTCGTCGACGACCTTCAGACCCTCGAGCTTGTCGGCGGTCTGCTTGGCGCCCTCGGCGTCCGGGTGGACCTTGTCGTAGCCCTTGATGTCCGCGAACCAGGTCGCGAGGCCCTGGGCGTTCTTCAGGCTGGCGTTCCAGTTCCACGCGTCCACGTAGGACTTGGAGGTCACCGGGGTGCCGTCGTGGAAGGTCCAGCCCGGCTTGAGCTTGACGGTCCACGTCTTCGAGTCCGTCGTGGTGACCGACTCGGCGTTGATCATCTCCAGCGAGCCGTCAGCCTTGTAGTCGACCAGGGTCGAGAACAGGCCGGCCATGACGGCGGAGCCGTTGGACTCCATCGTGTCGCCGGTGAGCAGGGGCTTCTCAGGCTCGCCCAGCTCGATGGAGAAAATTCCGTTCGGGTCAACAGCGCCCTTGCCGTCGCCGCTGTCGGTCTTACCCCCGCCACAGGCGGTCGCAGCAAGGGCGACGATGATCGCGCCCGTTACCCACTTGGCGCTCTTGGCACCGCGCATGGGTTCCTCCTCATGAGTCCACTTTTGTCACTACAAGAGGGGGCACTCCGAGTTCGCCGACACCCCTGACGGCGTTGCACTCAAGTGCCCCGAGTGTGCTCGTGAGTCGGCACTCCCCACAGTGCGTGACCCATTGACCCGAGCTCAATGGAGCCAACTATTAAGTACGCCCGGGCTGTAAACCACACTTAAGTGGTCTCGTTTTGACAACATCACCAAGGCCCCAGATACCGAAATCCGGACAAACTGAGCACAGACAGACACCCCCGAAACGGACCGTTAACACACGTACCGGAGAGCGATGGCCGATATACGGACACTCGGCCTCCGAAATGGAGTTGACGGAACTTGACGAAAAGCCCGGGCCCCCACAGGTGTCTGTGGGGGCCCGGGCTCCGGTGCTGACGCTATGTCAGTCGATACGTGAGTCGAGAGCAGCGAAGATCACAGGTCGATGATCTACCCCGCCGCCCTCGGCCGTATGCGACCTTACTCAGCCGTTCTTGGCGCGGGAAGCCGTGCGACCGCGCGCGTTCTGGTCCAGGACGACCTTGCGGATACGCACGGCCTCCGGGGTCACCTCGACGCACTCGTCGTCGCGGCAGAACTCCAGGGACTGCTCCAGGGAGAGCTTCCGCGGCGGGACGATCGCCTCGAAGGAGTCGGCGGAGGAGGAGCGCATGTTGGTGAGCTTCTTCTCCTTGGTGATGTTCACGTCCATGTCGTCGGAGCGGGAGTTCTCGCCGACGATCATGCCCTCGTACACCTCGGTGCCGGGGTCGGTGAACAGGACGCCGCGCTCCTGGAGGTTCGTCATCGCGAAGGCGGTGACGGCACCGGCGCGGTCGGCGACCAGCGAACCGTTGTTACGGGTCGTCAGCGTGCCGAACCACGGCTCGTGGCCCTCGTGGATCGAGTGGGCGATGCCCGTGCCGCGGGTGTTCGTCAGGAACTCCGTACGGAAGCCGATGAGGCCACGGGACGGAACGACGAACTCCATGCGGACCCAGCCGGAGCCGTGGTTCGACATGTTGTCCATGCGGCCCTTGCGGACGCCCATGAGCTGCGTGACGGCGCCCATGTGCTCCTCGGGCACGTCGACCGTGAGGCGCTCGACCGGCTCGTGGACCTTGCCGTCGACGAGCTTCGTGACGACCTGCGGCTTGCCGATGGTCAGCTCGAAGCCCTCGCGGCGCATCTGCTCGACCAGGATGGCGAGCGCGAGCTCACCACGGCCCTGGACCTCCCAGGCGTCCGGGCGCTCGGTGTCGAGGACGCGGAGCGACACGTTACCGATCAGCTCGCGGTCCAGACGGTCCTTGACCTGGCGGGCGGTGACCTTGCGCTGCTTGACCGCGGACTTGGCGTCCGCGCCCTTGCCCGTGCCACCGCGGCCGACGAGCGGCGAGGTGTTGGTGCCGATGGTCATGGAGATGGCCGGCTGGTCGACCGTGATCAGCGGCAGCGCGATCGGGTTCTCCGGGTCGGCCAGGGTCTCGCCGATCATGATGTCGGGGATACCGGCGACGGCGCAGATGTCACCGGGGCCGGCGACCTCGGCGGGCTTGCGGGTGAGCGCCTCGGTCATCATCAGCTCGGTGATGCGGACGTTGGAGATCGTGCCGTCCCGCTTGATCCACGCGACCGTCTGGCCCTTGCGCAGCTCGCCCTGCTCGACGCGGAGGAGCGCGATGCGGCCGAGGAAGTTGTCGGCGTCCAGGTTGGTGACGTGGGCCTGGAGCGGGGCCTCCTCGTCGTACGTCGGGGCCGGGACGTGCTCCAGGATGGTGGAGAAGAACGGCTCCAGGTTCTCGCTGTCGGCGGGAACGGTGCCGTTCTCCGGCTTGGTCAGCGAGGCGATGCCGTCACGGCCGCAGGCGTAGACGATCGGGAACTCGATCTGGTCCTCGTCGGCGTCCAGGTCCAGGAAGAGGTCGTACGTCTCGTTGACGACCTCGTCGATCCGGGAGTCCGGGCGGTCCGTCTTGTTGATGCAGAGGATGACGGGCAGGCGCTGCTGGAGGGCCTTGCGCAGCACGAAGCGGGTCTGCGGGAGCGGACCCTCGGAGGCGTCCACGAGGAGGACGACCGCGTCCACCATCGAGAGACCGCGCTCGACCTCGCCACCGAAGTCGGCGTGGCCCGGGGTGTCGATGATGTTGATCGTGATCGGGGCCCCGCCGTCCTTGGGGTGATACTTCACCGCCGTGTTCTTGGCGAGGATCGTGATGCCCTTCTCACGTTCCAGGTCGTTCGAGTCCATCATGCGGTCGTCGAGCTGCTGGTGGGCGGCGAAGGCACCGGCCTGCTTGAGCATGGCGTCGACGATGGTCGTCTTGCCATGGTCGACGTGGGCGACGATGGCGACGTTACGGATGTCGTGGCGCGTGGGCATGGGTGCTTGCGCTTCTCTCGGATCGTGGGATTGGCGTCAGTTCCTCGTACGCCCGCCGGGCGGACGCGCCACGGCTATGTCCTATGGTACGGGGCTGCCGCGCAAGGGGCTTCCCCGCCCGGATCCGAGAGGGTCTACTAGGGGGTTTCGGCCTTGATCCACCGAAGCGCCGGGGGTTCGGCGTGTGCCCGGTCGGTTCGGCGTGTGCCCGGTCGCGCTGGGGACGCTCCGGGCACGCGGGAGATGCGGTGCTGCTGTGGTGCGACTGCGGTGTGACAGCGGACTGGCCGGGTCAAGCGGCCGACGCGATCCTGCCCGCCGGGGCCACCGGCGGGCAAGGAACTTGAGCTGCTTCTGAGGTTGTGACCAGCGGTTTCGTAGACTTTGGAGCTTTCAGCGCTTTCGCTCTGCTCCGTTGGAGGATTCGGGCTTCTTGAAGCCGATGTCCTGGTAGCGGGGGACGGCGAGGCCCCAGGCCCCCGCGTTCACGATCTCCGCCTTCGCCGCGACGAGCTGCGGACGCTGGTAGAGGGGGATGGAACCGGCCGCTGCCCAGATCCGGGCGTCCGCCTGGCGGACGAGCTCGCGGGCCTCCTCCTCGTCGAGCGTCCCGGCCGCCTGGTCGAAGAGCTGGTCGATGCGGTCGGTGCCGACCCGCGAGTAGTTCTGCTCGACCAGGAGCGAGCCGTCCGACGCGGGCTCGGGCTTGGCGAAGATGGGCCGGGCGTCGGTCGCCGGGAAGGCGGAGGCCGGCCAGGAGTAGAGGGCCAGGTCGTAGTCGCCCGCGGCGACGTGGTCCTTGAAGAAGCTGTCGTCGGAGACCTTGGTGACCTGCGTACGGATCCCCACCGCGTCGAGCATCCGGATGATCCGGTCGCCGACCGCGCGCAGCGACTCCGAGCCGGGCCCGGAGGGCAGGACGAAGCGGAGGCTGAGGGCCTTGCCGTCCTTGCCGAGGACCCGCGTGGCCTCGGGCGCGGTCACGGGGGCCGCGGTGCCGCGCGGGGCGTAGGCCCCGGCCACTCCCCGGTCGGGCTTGGCGACCGGGACACCGGCCCGGGCGCCGGAGCCCGTGCCGGTGTCGAGCGCCTCGGCCCGGGCGAGGAGCGCGGCGCTCTGACCCGCGGCCGCGGCGGCCGGGGCGAGGACGTTGGTGCCGTTCTCGGGGCCCGCGGCGCCGACGACGGGGGCGGGGAGGGCCCTGGGGTCGCCCGGCTTGTCGTCGCCGACGATGTAGAGGCCCTCGTCGGAGGCGGTGTCGTTCGCCTTCTTCTTGGCGTCGGTGGCGGCGCCGGCGGCCTTGTCGCCGGACTTCTCCTTCTTCTCCCGCTCGGCCTGCTTCGCCTTCTTCTCGGCCTCGCTCCCGGCCTCGGTGCCGTCCTTCGCGCCGGCCGGCTTCCGGAGCGCCCCGCCCGGGACCCAGCCCGCGTCGGCGAGGAGCGCCCGTGCCTCGGCGGTGTCCTGGTCGCCGAGTGCGTCGCTGCTGTCCGCGTACGCCGCCTGGCCGGCGAGGGCCAGGTGGCTGCCGGGGGGTGTCGCGGGGAGGCCGAGGGGCTTGAGTACGGATTCGGCCAGTTCCTGGCGGTTGATGGCGCGGGCCACCGCCCGCCGTACCCGCTCGTCGGCGAGCGCGCCCGATTCGCCGTTCAGCGAGAGCTGGGTGTAGGCGGGCTCCAGGGACTTGCGGACGACGAAGCCGGCGAGGGTGTCCTGCTCGTTCGCGTACCGGGTGACGGCCTTCTGGTTCTTCTGGCGGGCGGCCTGGACCTCCTCCGCCTTCTCCTCGTCGGAGCCGTACGCGAGGGCCCAGGACTTCAGGGCCTTGGAGGGGGTGATCGCCGAGCCGGGGCCGTGGGCGAGGGCCGCCTGCGCGCCGTTCCGGCCGGCGCGGGCGTCCCGGAGCGCGAGGGCGATCCGTTCGGCCGTGGCGCGGTCGATCTCGGCCAGGTCGAGCTTGCCCGCGGCGAGGGCGGCGGCGCGGTCGGCGCGGGGGACGGCCTTGAGGACGAGGCTGTCGAGCTTGGCGGACTGTCCCCACCAGCGAGGGTTCCGGGCCAGGGTGACGTCGCCGCTCTTGCGGTCGATCGACTTCAGCAGGAACGGTCCTGCAGTGGCCTTGAGCGTGGTGCGCGCCCCGTCGTTGAAGGAGTTCGGGGACCCCATCACCTGCTTCGGGTAGAGCGGGGTGAAGAGGGACTGCCAGTCGGCGTAGGGCTTGGAGAAGGTGACCCGCACCTCCAGGTCGTTCTTGCCCCGCTCGATCTTCTCGATCCGCTCGTAGCCGGAGTTGCGGGCGGTCCAGTACGCGGTGTCGCGGCCGCTCAGCGCCCGCCACTGGGCCACGAAGTCGGGGGCCCCGATCTCGCGTCCGTCGCTCCACACCGCCTGCTGGTGGAGCTTGTAGAGGACGACCTGCTTCGGCTCGGTCTCGACGACCTGCGCGGACTCCAGGTAGTCCGGGTTCAGCTGCGGTCGGCCCCGCTCGTCGATCGTGTAGAGGGAGGGGAGCACGGCCCCGGCGATGCGGGCGGTGGTGCCGTCGGCGTCGGCCTGGAAGCTGTTCAGGGTGGTGGGCAGCGCGTCGACGGCCCAGCGCAGGGTGCCGCCGTCGGCCACCTTGTCGCGCGCGGCGGGGGCGTTGTCCTGCGCGGCGGCCGGCGCCTCGTCGGCTTCGTCGCCGGAGCTGCAACCGGCGAGCACGGTGACGGCGAGGACCGCACTGGTGAGGGTGGCGACGGAGCGGAGCGTGCGGGAGCGGGGGCTCCTGGAGCATGTCCTCCCGCGAGGGGCGCCGAACTGGGACATGACTTGTACCCCTTCGTCCAGATTTATGCCATTTAGAGATGATCAGACCTATTGCTCATACACTGAAAAGGACGGAGCGGATCCGGCCACGGCGACACGGCGGCACGTCCGGGAAACCCCACTCGTGCGGCCCAACGACCCCGACCCGGGGCGCTCCGGACGAGTGGAAACCCGTGCACATGGCTTCCCAAGCGGGGTGTGACGCGCGACACTCCTGCGGAAGCCGCTCGCGGAAGTGAGGGCAACCCATGTCCGTTCAGGACGATCTGGCGGCCGTCAAGCGCTGCCTCGAAGAGCTGGTCCGCACCGTCGGCGAGCTGGAGCGCTCCGTCACGGCGGAGCGGGGCCCGGCGCCGACCGTCGGCCGCGCCGAAGGCCTGGTGACCATCCCCGACGCCCCGTACGACAGCGAGCTGTGGACCGACACGGACGACGAGGGACTGGGAGCACGCGACCGCCACGCGCCTTAGCCGCCACGCGCCCGGGCCACCACGCGCCTGAGGACGTACCGGCAACCGACCGGAGGAGGGCCTGTTGGCCACAGGTACGGAACCGCCCGGGTCCGCGACGGGGGTGCGCTCCCCGGGGCGCGCCGCCATCGCCGCCCGCCATCTGCGCACCGACCGGTGGTGGCTCTCCCCCGCCGCCACCGCGGCCGGACTGCTCGCCTTCGTCGCGTACTCGACCTGGCGGGCGTTCGCCGCCGCCGACTACTACGCGGCCCCCTACGTCTCGCCGTTCTACTCGCCCTGTCTGGCGTCGAACTGCGTCCCCATGAAGGGCGGGCCGAACTGGGAGATCTTCGGCAGCTGGTGGGGCCTCTCCCCCGCCCTGCTGATCCTGATCTTCCCGCTCGGCTTCCGGCTGACCTGCTACTACTACCGCAAGGCGTACTACCGGGGCTTCTGGGCGTCTCCCCCGGCCTGCGCGGTCGCCGAGCCCCACCGTACGTACACGGGCGAGACCCGCTTCCCACTGCTCCTGCAGAACGTCCACCGGTACTTCTTCTACGCGGCGCTGCCGGTCGCCGGCATCCTCACCTACGACACCGTGCTGACCTTCCGCGACGCCTCGTACGCCTGGGGGCACGCGGGACTCGGGACGCTGGTCTTCCTCGTGAACATCGCCCTCATCTGGGCGTACACCCTGTCCTGCCACTCCTGCCGGCACATCGTCGGCGGCCGGCTGCGGCACTTCTCGAAGCACCCCGTCCGGTACCGGCTGTGGACCTGGACCGGGCGGCTGAACCGGTGGCACATGCAGCTCGCGTGGGCCTCGCTGATCAGCGTCGCCGTGTGCGACCTGTACGTGTACCTGCTCGCGACCGGCACCTTCGACGACCCGAGGTTCTTCTGACGTGAGCTTCTCCGACGTGAGGTTCTTCTGAGATGGCAGTGGTGGAGCGACAGCAGTGGGACGTGGTCGTGGTCGGTGCCGGCGGCGCCGGACTGCGGGCCGCGATCGAGGCGCGCCGGGCGGGCGCCCGTACCGCCGTGATCTGCAAGTCCCTCTTCGGCAAGGCCCACACCGTCATGGCCGAGGGCGGAATCGCCGCCTCCATGGCCAACGCCAACGAGCACGACGACTGGAAGACGCACTTCCGGGACACCATGCGGGGCGGCAAGTTCCTCAACCAGTGGCGGATGGCCGAGCTGCACGCCCAGGAGGCCCCGGACCGGGTCTGGGAGCTGGAGACCTGGGGCGCCCTCTTCGACCGGACCGCGGACGGCCGGATCTCGCAGCGCAACTTCGGCGGGCACGAGTACCCGCGGCTCGCGCACGTCGGCGACCGGACCGGGCTCGAACTCATCCGGACCCTCCAGCAGCGGATCGTCGGCCTCCAGCAGGAGGACCACCGCGAGACCGGCGACCACGAGGCGCGGCTGAAGGTCTTCCAGGAGTTCACCGTCACCCGGATCCTGAAGGGCGCGAACGGCCAGGTGGCCGGGGTCTTCTGCTACGAGCGGGAGACCGGGCGCTTCCTCGTCCTGGAGGCGCCCGCGGTCGTCCTCGCGACCGGCGGCATCGGCAAGTCCTTCAAGGTCACCTCGAACTCGTGGGAGTACACGGGCGACGGGCAGGCACTGGCCCTGCTCGCGGGCGCGCCGCTGGTGAACATGGAGTTCGTGCAGTTCCATCCGACCGGCATGGTCTGGCCGCCCTCGGTGAAGGGGATCCTCGTCACCGAGTCCGTACGCGGCGACGGCGGCGTGCTGCGGAACTCCGAGGGCGAGCGGTTCATGTTCGACTACGTCCCCGACGTCTTCAAGGAGAAGTACGCGCAGACGGAGGAGGAGGGCGACCGCTGGTACGAGGACCCCGACCACAACCGGCGCCCGCCCGAGCTGCTGCCGCGCGACGAGGTGGCGCGGGCCATCAACGCCGAGGTGAAGGCGGGACGCGGCTCCCCGCACGGCGGGGTGTTCCTCGACGTGTCGACGCGGATGCCGGCGGAGGTGATCCGGCGGCGGCTCCCCTCGATGTACCACCAGTTCAAGGAGCTGGCCGACGTCGACATCACGGCGGAGGCCATGGAGGTCGGGCCGACCTGCCACTACGTGATGGGCGGCGTGGCCGTCGACTCCGAGACGGCGGCGACGGTCGGCGTGCCGGGACTCTTCGCGGCCGGCGAGGTCGCGGGCGGCATGCACGGCTCCAACCGGCTCGGCGGCAACTCCCTCTCCGACCTGCTCGTCTTCGGCCGGCGGGCCGGGCTCTACGCGGCGCAGTACGCGATGTCCGGGGCGGGCGGAACGGTCGTGGCGGCCGACATCGAGACGGCGGAGGCGGAGGCGCTGGCGCCGTTCGGCGGACCGTCGGGCGGGGCGCCGTCGGGCGGGGCGCCGGAGAACCCGTACACGCTCCACCAGGAACTCCAGCAGACGATGAACGACCTCGTCGGGATCATCCGGCGGGAGGGCGAGATGGCCGAGGCCCTGGAGCGGATCGCCGCCCTGCGGGAGCGGGCCCGCCGGATCGGCGTCGAGGGACACCGGCAGTTCAACCCGGGCTGGCACCTCGCCCTCGACCTGCGGAACATGCTCCTCGTCGGCGAGTGCGTGGCCCGGGCAGCCCTGGAGCGCACCGAGTCCCGGGGCGGGCACACCCGGGAGGACCACCCCGCGATGGTGCGGGAGTGGCGCCCCGTGAACCTGCTGTGCCACGCCGACGGCGACGGCATCGAGCTCGAACGGGTCCGTACCGAACCGATCCGTCCGGACCTGCTCGCCCTCTTCGAGCAGGAGGAACTGGCCAAGTACCTCGCCGACGGTGAGCTGGAAGGGGAGCTGGGGTCATGAGTGCCTACGACGCGCGTTTCCGGGTGTGGCGCGGCGACACCGACGGCGGCGAACTGACCGACTACACGGTCGAGGTGCACGACGGGGAGGTCGTCCTCGACGTCGTCCACCGGCTCCAGGCCACCCAGGCGCCCGACCTCGCCGTGCGCTGGAACTGCAAGGCGGGCAAGTGCGGTTCGTGCTCGGCCGAGATCAACGGACGGCCCCGGCTGCTCTGCATGACCCGCATGTCGGTCTTCGCGCGGGACGAGGTGATCACCGTGACCCCGATGCGCGCCTTCCCGATCGTCCGCGATCTGGTCACGGACGTCTCCTTCAACTACGCGAAGGCCCGGGAGATCCCGGCCTTCGTCCCGCCGCCCGGGGTCGGCCCCGGCGAGTACCGGATGCGGCAGGAGGACGTGGACCGCTCGCAGGAGTTCAGGAAGTGCATCGAGTGCTTCCTGTGCCAGGACACCTGCCATGTCGTGCGCGACCACGAGGAGAACAAGGAGGCCTTCGCCGGACCCCGGTTCCTCATGCGGGTCGCGGAGCTCGACATGCACCCGCTGGATTCGGCGGAGGAGGCCGGAATCGACCGGCGGCGGAGCGCGCAGGAAGAGCACGGGCTCGGCTACTGCAACATCACCAAGTGCTGTACGGAGGTGTGCCCGGAGTCCATCCGGATCACCGACAACGCGCTGATCCCGCTGAAGGAGCGGGTCGTGGACCGGAAGTACGACCCGCTGGTGTGGCTCGGCAACACGATCAGGCGGCGGAAGGCGTAGCGGGCTCCGGCGGCGCAGCGGGTGTCGCGCCCGCGCTCCACCGGCCGAGGACGGGCTCGGCGAGGGTGCGGGCGGGGCGGCACAGCGTCTGGCCGTGGCGCGCGAACAGCTCGTCGCGCGAGTCGAAGCGGCCGAGGTCCGTACGGAGGTGGGCGGAGAGGTCGCAGGGGGCGGTGGAGCCCGCGCACGCGGCCGGTGCGTCCCAGTCCACCGGGGTCCGGGCCACGGCCTCGAAGAGGGTCTCCGGACCGGAGTTGGTGAAGCCGCCCGCCGTGGGCCCGCTCGCGGCCGTACGCGGGCCCTGGGCGTCGAAGAGCTCCGCCACCGGCACCCAGGCGCCGTCGAGCAGGAACTCGGGCCAGGTCAGCAGGACTTCCTCGGGCACGAAGGGGCGCACCTTCGGGAAGCGCGGGTACCAGAACGCGCCGTCGACCAGCAGTCCCCGCACCCGGGTCGGCACTCCGAGCGACCGGGCCACCGCCTCCAGGACCGCCATGCGCTGGCTGCACGAGCCGCGGCCGAGCCGCAGCGTCCGGGACACACGGCGCCGGTCCTCCACGGAGTACACCGGCCGGACGGCCGGGACGATGATCCCGTGGGCCGTCCGGAGCCGGTCGCGCGCCGTCACCGCGCCCCGCGCGTCCGCCTCCCGCAGGACCCTCGCCACGAACGCGACGACCCTCGGGTGCTCCAGGTCCAGGATCGGAGTGGGGCGGGTGGACCCGGCGGCCGCGCTGCCTGCGGTCCTCCTGTCGGCGGTCCTGGCCGCGGTCCTGTCGGTGGTCCTGGCCGCGGTCCGGACGGGCATCAGCAGACGACTGGTCATGACGTACTCCCCCTCGGTGTGCCGGCTCATGGGGCCGACGGCCTCATCCTCCTTTGTGGCGTGGAGCCCCGAGCGTGCGGGGGCGTGGTTGCCGCCGGGACGGACGCCGCCCTACGGTGAATGCGCTTTCACCACGCGAGGAGGACGGATGGCCGGCCGGTGAGTGCCCCCACGGTGTACGACGTCGCCGAGCGCGCGGGCGTCTCCATCGCCACGGTGTCGCGGGTGTACCGCAACCCCGACTCGGTCCGCGCGCAGACCCGCGACCGGGTCCTGGAGGCCGCCCGCGGGCTCGGCTACGTGCCGAGCGGCAGCGCGCGCGGCCTGGCCAGCCGGACCACGGGCGTGCTCGGGTTCTGCTTCCCCGACCACTCCGACCCGGACGCGATCGGGACCGAGGACGGCGTCGAGGACGACGACGCCGCCATGCTCTACAGCGACCGGATCATCCGGGGCATGGAGCGGGCGGCCCGGCGACACGGGTACGCGCTGCTGATCGCCGCCTCCCTGAAGGGCGGGCCGCAGACGCTCGTCCACCAGATCGCGGGGCGGGTCGACGGCTTCGCCGTCCTCGCGCGGACCGTGCCGGCCGAAGAACTGGAGGTCGTCTCGCGCCGTCTGCCGGTCGTGATGCTGGCCGGCCCCCGGGAGATCGACCACCTCGACCACATCGAGGTCGCCGACGCCGACGGGCAGCGCGCCCTCACCCGGCACCTGATCGAGGACCACGGGCTGCGGCGCCTGGTCTTCGTCGGCGCGGCCGAGGAGTCGCCGGACGTCGAGGCGCGGTTCGCGGGGTACGCCGCGGCCTGTCGCGACGCCGGGCTCCCGGTGCCGGACGCCCCTGACGTACGGGCGCCGCTGATGACCCAGGCCGAGGGCGCCCGCGCGGCCGAAGCGCTGCTCGACCGGAGCGGCGAGCCGCCGCAGGCGATGGTCTTCGCCGGCGACCAGATGGCGGTCGGCGCGCTCCTGGCCCTGGAGCGGCGGGGCCTGCGGGTCCCCGCCGACATCGCCGTGACCGGCTTCGACGGCATCCCGCTGAGCCGCCTTGTCCGCCCGACGCTCACCACGGTCCGCCGCCCGACGCGCCGCCTGGGCGAAGAGGCCGTCGAGCTCCTCGTCCAACGCCTGGGCGACCGCGAACGCGCCCCGAAGTCCCTGATGCTGCCGGTGACGCTCGCGAAGCGGCAGAGCTGCGGCTGCTGAAGGCGTCGGGCAGCGCCGTCGCCGCGCACCACAGATCAGCCACGCGGTCCGCGATGACGTACGTCTCCCGGCTCACGACGCACGAAGCCCCGCTCCGCCGGGCCCCCGTCGGGGAGGGCCGGCCGGCCACCGAGCCGTACGTCACCGACCGTGGATCCGGACGCCGTCCCGCACCGCCTCGACGTCCCCGACCTCGGAGGCGGGATCGACGGCGAGCGCGGCCTCGTGGCGCTCGCGCCGGTACGCCTCGAACCGCGCCACGGGTACGGGCTCGACCGGCTCAGTGCCAGCCCTCGCGGTAGGCCGCCCAGTCCCCTTCCTCCGCGGCGAAGTCGACGTACAGCGCGACACCGAACCGCTCGCGGTCGTGGTCCGTGCGCCCGAGGCCGAGTCTCGTGCCGCGGATCGCGGCGGCGACGGTCTCCGCGTTCTCGTGGTGGCCGAGGTCGTCCTCATGGAAGAAGGGGAGGCCCATGAGCAGGTCGGTGGATTCGGGCGCCACTTCGAGGGCGAGGGTCGTCTGCTGGGCGACGTAGCCGCCGTACAGGCCCTCCAGCGGCATCCACGTGTCGTACGACATCACCGCGATCTGGTCGACGCGCCGGGCGACCTGCCCGAAGAACTCCTGCGACCACCACTTCTCGCGGCCGGTGAGCGCGCCGTTCACCGTGTGCGCGGCCGGCACCGGGTCGATCTGGTGGGCGGCGACCGAGAGGGGTACCTTCCGGGCCCGGGTCAGCTCCCCCAGGTCGTCGAGGAGCGACAGGTAGTTCCCGTCGTCGGAGAGCAGCGGCTCCAGGTCGAAGTGGACGCCGTCGAAGCCGGCGTCCAGGATCTGCCGGGCCGAGGTGACGACGGCCGCCCGGGATTCGGCCTTGTCCAGGCGCAGTCCGTCGGGTCCTTCCGTGGCGAGGACGTCGCCCAGCCACGCCTGCACCCGTATCCCGGGCATCGTGCGGTGGACCGCGTCGATCAGCCACTTCGCCCGGGGGTACTTGGCCGCCGGCAGGGTGCCGTCGTGTCGCAGCGGTCCGGCGTGGACGTACAGGTCGCGGATCCCGGTGCCCTTGATCCGCTCCGCGAAGGCGGCGAGGTCGGCGTCCTGCTTCCGCCCGTCGACCCAGGCGTGGCCGAGCCAGATGGCGTCCTTGCCCCGGGTCCGCGCGTCCTCCCTCACGTCTCCCGTGTAGGTGAGGCGCAGCGCGATCGCGCCGGTGAGCAGGGGCACGACGAGCAGCAGGACCAGCCCGAGGACGAACCATCGTCCCCGCCGCCATATGCCTCTCAACCGTCCGTTCACCCGAGTCCCCCAAGAGCCGTCGTGTCACTGGCGCCACCGTAGAGGCGGCCACAGACAGTGACGCCGGACGGCCTCGAACGGTTTCCGAATGGCATCGGCCCGGTCGCGGAGCCGCATACCCGGACATAACCTCCCACTTGTGACGCGAATAGCCACCCGAACCCTTCTCGCGGTACTGGTGGCGGCGTGGTGGCTCCTCGTACCCGCCGTTCACCGTGCCCACGCCGACGACCCCGTCGTCCTGTCCCGCGAGGGGCAGATCACCGACCGGGTGGGAGCTCTCGGCGACCGCCGCGCCTCCGTGTCCCAGGCCCTCGACCGGCTCTACGACGACCGGCGGGTGCAGCTCTTCGTCGTGTACGTACGGGACTTCTCCGGGCGCTCGGCGCAGAGCTGGGCCGACGCCACCGCGGAGCGCAACGGCCTCGGAGTCGAGGACCTGCTGCTCGCCGTCGCCACTCACGACCGGCAGTACGGCTACTCCGCCGACCCGGACTCCCGCTTCACCCAGGACCAGCTGGACGACGTGGCCCGGACCGCGATCGAACCGCCCCTGCGGCAGAACGACTGGGCGGGCGCCGCCATCGGCGCGGCGAACGGCTACGACGCCGTCCTCGCCGGACTGCCCGTCCCCGCTCCGGCGATCACCCCCGGGCCCGCCGACCCCGGCACCCCGGCCGACGACGGCACCTCGGCGACCGACCTGGTCCTGCCGGTGGTGCTGGTCGGCGGCGCGGGGGCCGTCGCGGCCTACGCGTACACCAAGAGGCGCCGGCGGACCGAGACCCGCACCACCCCGCAGGGCGGCCAGGGCTGGGGCGCGCCGAAGGAGCCCGCGCCGCCGTCCCTGGACGAGCTCGACGGGCAGGCCCGGGTGGCGCTGGTCGCCACCGACGACGCCGTCCGCACCAGCCAGGAGGAGCTCGGCTTCGCGTCCGCGCAGTTCGGCGAGGAGGCGGTGAAGCCCTTCACCGAGGCGGTCGCCTTCGCCAAGGAGCAGCTGACGGCTTCGTTCCGGCTGCGGCAGAAGCTCGACGACTCCTTTCCCGAGGACGACTCGACCCGCCGGGGGATGCTCGACGAGATCCTCCGGCGCTGCGCCGAGGCGGACGCGCGTCTCGATGCCGAGAGCGAGGACTTCGACCGGCTCCGGGCCCTGGAGCGGAACGCTCCCGAGGCGCTGGCCTCGGTCGAGACCGGCTTCCGCGAGCAGACCGGGCGCATGGGCATGGCCGAGGCGGCGCTGACCGCGATGCGCGAGCGGTACGCGGACTCGGCCGCGTCCCCGGTCGCCGGCGACATCGAGCAGGCGAAGGACCGGCTCGTGTTCGCGACGACGCACATCAACCAGGCCCGCCAGCAGATCGACGCCGGGGACAACGGCGAGGCCGCCGTGCACATCCGGGCGGCCGAGGGCGCGGTGGCCCAGGCGGCCCGGCTCGTCGAGGCCGTGGACCGGCGGGCTCAGGAGCTGGCCGAGGCGGTGGGCAAGCTGCCGGGCGCGCTCTCCGAGACGGACGCGGATCTCGCGGACGCGCGTGGCCTGTTGAAGGGGACGGCCGAAGGGGTCTCCACCGCCGATCTCCAGGGCCGGATCGCCCGGGCCGAGTCGGTGGTCGCCGAGGTCCGGCGAGCGGTGGAGGCGGGCCGGTACGACCCGCTCGACACGCTGCGCCGGGTCGAGGAGGCCGACGCGGCGCTCGACGAGGCGCTGGAGGGCGCACGGGAGCGCGAGTCGGGCACTCGGCGCGCCCGTGCGCTCCTCGATCAGGCGATGCTGACGGCCCGCTCGGCGATCGGAGCGGCCGCGGACTACATCACCACGCATCGGGGAGCCGTGGGTTCCGAGGCCCGTACGCGCCTGGCCGAGGCCCAGCGCCGCTGGGAGAAGGCGCGGGTCCTGGCCGACGCCGAGGACCCGCAGGCCGCGCTCGCGGAGGCCCAGCAGGCGGACGCGCTGGCCCGGCGTGCGCAGGACCTCGCCGAGCAGGACGTCCGGACGTATGGGAACCCGAACGGCTTGGGCGGTGTAACAGGGGTGGGAGGAAGTGGTGGCGGCGGGCTCGGCGGTGCCGTGCTCGGCGGCATCATCCTCGGCGGACTGTTCGGCGGGGGAAGGGGAGGCGGACATGGGGGGTTCGGTGGAGGTTCGGGTGGGGGTTTCGGGGGCGGAGGTTTCGGCGGCGGGCCCGGCAGCTTCGGCGGCAGCGGCACGCGCGGCCGGCGGGGCGGCGGCGGCCGGTTCTGAGGACCGCGCGTTCCGTGTCCCCTGTTCTGTCCCTCTCAAGGAGAAGAGCCATGAGCAAGCAGACCGTTCTCGGCCGGGTCACCCAGCTGGCGAAGGCCAACATCAACGCGCTGCTGGACCAGGCGGAGGATCCGCAGAAGATGCTGGACCAGCTGATCCGCGACTACTCGAGCAACATCTCGGAGGCGGAGGAGGCGGTGGCGTCGACGATCGGCAACCTCCGATTGATGGAGCAGGACCACCAGGAGGACGTGGAGGCGGCGAAGGAGTGGGGCGGCAAGGCGCTGGCCGCCAGCCGGAAGGCGGACGAGCTGCGGGCCGGCGGGCAGGCGGCGGAGGCGGACCGGTTCGACAATCTGGCGAAGGTGGCGCTGGGCCGCCAGCTCCAGTCGGAGAAGGAGGCGCGGACGGCGGAGCCGACGATCGCCTCGCAGACCGAGGTGGTGGACAAGCTCAGGACGGGCCTCGACCAGATGAAGGCGAAGCTCGGCGAGCTCCGGGCGAAGCGCGACGAGCTGGTCGCGCGGGCCAAGTCCGCGCAGGCGCAGAACCGCATGATGGACGCGGTGAAGACCGTCGACGTCCTCGACCCGACCAGCGAGCTGAGCCGCTTCGAGGACAAGGTGCGCCGGGAGGAGGCGAAGGCGATGGGCAAGCAGGAGCTCGCCGCCTCCTCGCTGGACGCCCAGTTCGAGCAGTTGGACGCGCTCGGCGACAGCGCGGAGATCGAGGCGCGGCTGGCCGCGCTCAAGGGCTGATCCGGTCCTGGCTCGGGCGGGCGGTGCGGTATGCCGCCCGCCGTGGGTGGCATCGGTCAGAACATGCTGAGGAGCTGTTCCACCGTGGGTTCCGCCGTCCCGTCGCCGTCCGGCAGGGCCAGTTCGAACCAGACGGTCTTGCCGCGCGGGGTGCGGCGGGATCCCCAGGAGGAGCTGAGCAGCCCGACCAGCTGGAGGCCGCGACCGCCCTCGTCGGTGTCCTTGGCCCGGCGGCGCCGCGGCTGGACCAGGCCCGCGTCCCAGACCTCGCAGACGAGGGTGCGGTCGCGCAGCAGGCGCAGCCGGATCTCTCCCTCGCCGTAGCGCAGCGCGTTGGTGACGAGTTCGCTGACGAGGAGTTCGACGGTGTCGACGAGCGGTTCGAGGTCCCAGGCCTTCAGCTGGGCGCGGGCCAGTTCGCGGGCCCGGCCGACCGAGCGGGGCTCCCTGGGCAGCCGCCAGTCGCCCACGGCCTCGCTGGGCAGGCCCTGGATCCTGGCCATGAGGAGGGCGATGTCGTCCTCGCCGTGCCCGGTGTCGAGGCTGGTGAGGACCCGGTCGCAGACGTCCTCGAGCGGGCGGGACGCGTCGGTGAGGGCGCGTCGGAAGGCGCTGAGTCCCTCGTCCAGGGGATGGTCGCGGGACTCGACGAGGCCGTCGGTGTAGAGGGCGAGGAGGGCGCCCTCGGGCAGTTCGACCTCGACCTCCTCGAAGGGCTCGCCGCCGACCCCGAGCGGCATCCCGGGGGGTACGTCGAGCAGCAGGGCCTCCTCGCCGGGTTCGACGAGCAGCGGCGGGAGGTGGCCGGCGTTGGCGAAGGTGCAGCGGCGGGTGACCGGGTCGTACACCGCGTAGACGCAGGTGGCGAGGTAGACCTCGGCGAGTTCGGGGCCCCGGGACTTGTGCGTGCGGGACTGCTGGGTGCCGATGGGGGCGCCGAGGCCGCGGGCGATCTCGTCGAGGTGGGAGAGGACCTCGGCGGGCTCCAGGTCGAGCTGGGCGAGGGTGCGGACGGCGGTGCGCAGTTCGCCCATGGCGACGGCGGCGCGCAGGCCGCGGCCCATGACGTCCCCGATGACGAGGGCGGTGCGGTGGCCGGGCAGTTCGATGACGTCGAACCAGTCGCCGCCGACCTCGGTGGCGGTGGTGCCGGGCAGGTAGCGGCAGGCGATGTCGAGTCCAGCGGCCTCGGGGTCGCCGGGCGGGAGCAGGCTGCGCTGGAGGATGAGGGCCCGCTCGTGTTCGCGGCGGTAGAGGCGGGCGTTGTCGATGCAGACGGCGGCGCGGGCCGCGAGTTCGACGGCGAGGGCCCGGTCGCGCTCCCCGAAGGGCTCGCTGCCCTTGGTCCGGGAGAACTGGACGAGGCCGACGACGGTGTCGTGGGCGACCATCGGGACGACCAGCGTGGACTGGACGAGTTCGCCGTCGGCGCCCGGCACGGTCCGGATCCGTCCGGTCCGCAGCGCTCCGGCGCACGGCGAGTTGAACGGGTAGCGGTGGACGGCCCCGACGTCGATCGGTACGGGTCCGCAACAGCCGCTGCCCGGCCCGTGCCCCTCGTCGGTTCTGAGAGGCGTGTCGGCGACGGCGCTCGCGAAGGCGACCCTGCGGAGTTCGGCGCTGCCTGCCCCGTAGCCCACGTCGTGGGAGCTGCCCCACCTGCCCGGCGGTGCTTCGTCTCCGGTCAGCAGGCCTTGGTAGAGGTCGACGGAGGCGAGGTCGCAGAAGCCGGGTACGGCGACGTCGAGCAGTTCGCGGGCGGTGGCCTCCAGGTCGAGGGAGTTGCCGATGCGGGCGCCGGCCTCGTTGAGGAGGGCGAGGTTGCGGCGGGCGCTGGCGGCCTCGCGGGCGGCGTTGTGGCGGCGGGTGACGTCGATGCCGAGACCGGCGACGCCGATCGGCCGGCCGGAGCCGCTGTGCACGCGGTAGAGGTTGATGGACCAGTGGCGGCGGTCCCGGGCGCCTGGGGCGGCGCCGACGATCTGGAGGTCGGTGACGGACTCCCCGGTCTCCAGGACCCGCCGGAGGGCGCTGGTCATCCGGTCGGCCTCGGACCGGGCGAGGTAGTCGTGGACCGTCCGGCCGCGGTGGTCGTCGGCCGAGCCGCCGAAGACGGTGGCGAAGCGCTGGTTGGCCCGCTTCACGGTGAGGTCGGTACCGAAGAGGAGAAAACCGAAGGGGGATTGGCCGAAAATCGCCTGGGAGGCGGCGAGGTCCGTCTCGATGCGGCGGAGGGCGCGCACGTCGACGACGATGCACAGCGCGGCCCGCTCCCCGGACTCGGTCTCGCTCGGCATGACGTACATCTCGGCGATGCCGTGGGGGCGCTCCTCGCCGGGCATGCGGAAGGGGACGAGGCCCGTCCACTCCTTGCCGTCGAGGATCTCCTTGACCCGCCGATGACCGCGCTCGCGCAGGTCGGCGGGCATGAAGGCCTCGACCGGGTCCTTGCCCCTGGCCTCCTCGGCGCTGACGCCGAAGAGGTCCACGGCTCGCCTGCTCCACTGCTCGACGAGGCCGTCGGGCCCGATCGAGAACGACGCGACCCGGATGTAGTCATAGATGGAGCCGGGCGGGCTGCTCTGCCACACGAAGCCGCTCGCCGTCTCGGATATCTCGCTCACGCGACCGTCCCCTCCAGCTCACCGCACCGGACCGGCCATGCCCGCAGTATTCAATACGGCAGGCCCCGACGGCACGACGTTCACGATCACAGGGTGGTCTCGTTCCCTTCGGGCCGAGTGCCGGTGATCGTTGTCCCACCCTGTTTACTCACCAGGGAGAGCCAGCTCGAACCATACGGTTTTGCCCGTCCTTCCTTTACGGGTCCCCCAGCGCCGTGCGGAACAGGCCACCAGACCGAGTCCGCGACCCCCCTCGTCGTCCGGTCCGGCGGGTCGCTCCGTCGGGGGATCCGGAAGTGGATCCGAAACCTCCACGAGCAGCGCGGGATGCGGGGAGGGCTCGGCTCCGTCGAGCCGGGGGCGGACCAGGCGGACGCCGATGGGCCCGGAGGCGTAGCGCAGGGAGTTGGTCACCAGCTCGCTGACCAGCAGGACGGTCACATCGCCGAGGGCCGCGTCCAGGTCCCACGCCCGCAGGGTCTCGCGGACCGCATGGCGGGCGGTACGCACGGCATTGGCCTCTGCCGGGAAGTTCCACTCGGCACAGTCGCCGTCGGTGTCGATCACACCCGATCACTTCCCCAGCCGTGTGTCAGCAGGAAGGCCCACGTCCCCTTCCAGGGGACCAATCAGGACATACCCGCTATTTGGTGCGGGATATCGTGTCGGGCGCAGCCATGGGCGCACGGTGGCACGAACGGCGTAGAGACTCAGTCGCGCGCTCCGTCGGCGGGAGCCGCCGGGAGCCGCAGCGCGGCCTCGGCGACGGCCGGGCGGTCCTGGTCGAGCCAGTCGACCGTGTCCAGCTCGTGCCGGGCGAGCCAGCGCAGCTCGTCATGGTCCTCCAGCGGGCGGGGCTCACCGGAGAGCAGCCGGGCGGTCCATACCCGCAGGACGTATCCGGGCTTCAGCGGCCACTCGCCGGGGATGCGCTCACCCGGTTCGGTTTCGACGCCGAGCTCCTCGCGCAACTCCCTGACCAGGGCTTCTTCGGGGCTCTCGCCCGGTTCGAGCTTGCCGCCGGGGAGCTCCCAGCGGCCGGCGAGCTCGGCGGGGGCGCTGCGGCGCGCGGCGAGCAGGCGCCCCCGGTCGTACACGGCCCCCGCGACGACGACCACGACACCGGGGTCGGTGCCGTGGTGGCGCTCGTGGGACGCGGTGGGGTCGGTGGTGCGTTCCGTCATGGGCGCGAGCGTAGCCCGGGGCGGGCGGCACCCGTCGGGCTCAGAGAGCCGGGGTGCCGATGCGCTCGACCCAGTAGAGCTGCTTGTGGCCGCGGTCGTCGAGACTGTCCGCGACCTTATGGGCTTCGTCCTTGGTCGCATACCGCCCCACGCGGTAGCGGTTGCCGTTGTCGTCCTGCCGTATGACAAGCCAGGGAAGAACAGCGCCGCTGTCGCTCATCAGGCTTCTCCCTCCGCCGGTCCGGGCATCTCCAACGATCTCCGGGAAACCGCAATCCGCATATGCCGGAGCTTACGCCTGACCTTCACACAGCGGATATGAGTTTGCACAAAGAGATACGGATCGGCCGGTAACTGACGGAGGGAGGCCGAAGCTCACGCCCCGGGGCAGCCTGGGGAACGGTCGGCGGCAGCAGGACGGCGCCGCCGCCCGGCCGGGTTCACGGCGTACAGGCAGGCGCGCTGGGACTCGATGTACGGGGGGTCAGCCGGCGCTTGTCGGCCTCCGTCTTCGCGGGCATGAAGCGCAGCCAGTCGGCCCGCTCGCCGATCTGGGCACGATCGAGGCGCCGATCGTCGTCCGACCGGATCGCGGGGACGGAGGAGGAAGGCAGGAGCCGGGCGTGACGACGCGTCGCGGTCCACGATTGCCGGGCGGCTACACGGCTGACGTGCCGTCACCTCGCGGTCACACCGCCCGGACGGTCGGACCCGCTCATCGGTCGGCGCGCGCGCCCGCGACCCGGGGGCGGGAACACGGCGTGCCGGATCACCGGACCGGCAGGTGGTAAGAGATGCGGTAGCGGTCGGCCGGCACCACGACGTCCGCCGTCTCGACGGCCCGCCCCGACGCGTAGTACGTCCGCTCGACGACCATCACCACATGGCCCGGGACCCCGCCGAGCACGAGGAGCTCCTCGGCGAGGCCGGGGCGGGCGCCGACCTCCTCCACCACGTTGTCCACGACCACGTCGATCGCCGCCATCCGCTCGACGACACCGCAGCCGCCCAGCGGGCCCTCCTCGGGCAGCATCACCGGCGACCGGCCGGTGACCGCGAGCGGCTCCCAGGAGGTGGAGACCATCATGGGCTCGCCCCCGTCCCGGTACACGTACCGCGTGCGCATCACCCGCTCCCCCGGCTCGATGTCGAGCCGGGCGGCCACTTCGGGGCTCGCCGGCTCCTGCTCACTGCTCGACTCCCAGGTCCCCCGGGCCCCTTCGGCCGCCTGCTCCTGCCGGAACGGGGTGGCGCCGGACGCCGGGCGGTAGCCGGAGCGGGCGATCCGGCGCGGCACCGGGCGCTCCCGCACGTACGTCCCCGAGCCGGAGCGGCCCTCCACGAGGCCCTCCGCCATGAGCACCTTGCGGGCCTCCAGCGCGACGGTGTCCGACACCCCGTACTCCTCGCGGATGCGCGCCTGCGACGGGAGACGGGTGTGGGGCGGAAGCGAGCCGTTGGCGATCTTCTCCCGCAGATCGCTCGCCACGCGCAAGTAGGCGGGCTGCTCACCGAATGTCACTGGACACTCCCCTCAGGTTGACTGACAGCTACAGAGTGACAACCGAGGGTCGCGATCCGCAAGCATGGGCCAAAGTTTCACTCGAAGTGATGACGCGCCGGTCGCAGGCCTTGCTACCCACGGTCACCGGGAGTACGTGACGCTCGGACGGCGTCGCACCCCTTGACCTCTATTGGTACAGACCAATACGTTCCTGCCTGCACGGCCCCTCATGTACGGCCCCTCATGTACGGCCCCTCATGTACGGCCCCTCACGCACGGGCCCTCCACCTCGCACGCGCCATCCCGCCTCGCACAGGAACGAGCCCATGCGCCCCAGAGCCCTGACCAAGCTGACCTTCGGCGCCGCAGCCGCGGCCACCCTCGGCCTCCTCGCCACCCTGGCCCCCACGGCCGACGCGCACCAGCCCTCCCCCTCGCCCACCCACGCGCTGAAGCGCATCGGGTACTTCACCCAATGGGGCATCTACGGGCGGGACTTCCAGGTCAAGGACCTGGAGACCAGCGGTACCGCCGCGAAGCTCAGCCACATCAACTACGCCTTCGGCATCGTCGGTTCGAACGGCAAGTGCCTCATGGGCAACGTGCCCGGCTCCGACCCGTGGGCCGACTACGTCCGCCCCGTCGAAGCAGCCGACTCGGTGGACGGCGTCGCCGACACCGCCGAGCAGCCCCTCGCCGGCAACTTCCACCAGCTGCGCGAGCTGAAGGCGAAGAACCCCGGCCTCAAGGTCATGATCTCGCTGGGCGGTTGGAGCGGATCGGCCCACTTCTCCGACGCCGTGCGCACCGACGCCGGCCGCAAGACGCTGGTCGCCTCCTGCATCGACACGTACATCAAGGGCAACCTGCCCGCCGACGGCGCCCGCGGCGGCGCCGGAGCCGCCGCCGGCCTCTTCGACGGCATCGACCTGGACTGGGAGTGGCCCGGCTCGGACGGTGCCCCCGGGAACGTGATCCGCCCCGAGGACAAGCCCAACTTCACCAAGCTCGTACGGGAGTTCCGCACCCAGCTCGACGCCTACGGGCGCTCACTGCCCCAGCGCAAGCGCTACGACCTCAGCGCGTACGTGCCCACCGCCCCCGCCAAGATCGACGCGGGCTTCGAAGTCGCCAGGATCATGCGGGACTTCGACTTCGTGAACCTCCAGGGATACGACTTCCACGTCTCCGGCGAGACGACGACCGCCCAGCAGTCCGCGCTCTTCGCCAAGAACGACTGGAGCGTCGACGGGACCGTGAAGTCCTGGCTGCGGCGCGGCGCCCCGGCGCACAAGCTCGTGGTCGGCATGCCCTTCTACGGCCAGGGCTGGACGGGCGTCACCGGCGGCGGCGACGGCCTCGGCCAGTCCGCCACCGGGCCCGCCCCCGCCACCTGGGCCGCCGGCTCCGAGGACTACAAGCACCTCAAGAAGCTCGCCGACTCCGGTACGTACACGCTCCACCGCGGCTACCGGAACGGCCACGCCTGGCTCTTCGACGGCACGACCCTCTGGACCTACGACGACCCCACCGTGCTGCGCACCAAGGCGTCCTACGTCCGCCAGCGGGGCCTCGGCGGCGCCATGGTCTGGTCCCTGGACGGCGACACCCCCGACGGTGAGCTGATCACCGCGATCGACCGGGGCCTGACCCGCCGCTGAGACACACGCGGGGCCGGGCCTCCCGAGGGAGACCCGGCCCCGTTCCCGCGCCCGTACCCGGCGCCCCAACCCGTGCCCGTCCCGGCGCCCCCAACCCGTACCCGTACTCGTACGCCTTCCGTCGCCCGTCAGGCCGAGCTGCTCGGGCCCTCTTCCACCGGCGGCGTGTCCGTCAGGCCGAGCCCGGTCCGCGCCTTCGCGCCCAGGTTCTCGGGCACGGCGTACCAGGCCGTGTCGTACGCCTCCCAGTAGGCGTCCGCGTCGGCCGCGCCTGCCAGCTTCCGCCACTGCTTCGCGGCCGCGTCGAGCTCCTTGCCGAGCGCCGCGACCGGGGCCGTGGAGGCGCCGGGCCAGTAGTGCTTCCCCAGGCCGGCGCGCGCCCCCTCGATCGCCGCCAGCATCTCCCCGGCCCACGCCTTGTTGGCCGCGAAGTCCTCGTCGGGGTCGTCCTCCGGCTCAAGGGAGCCGACCTTCTCGATCGGGTTGACGGACTTCAGGAAGTGCTCCTGGTCGGCGGTCAGCGTGCTCGCGTCGGACCGCACCGAACCGGTGAAGGACCCTTCCTCGCTCGCGAACGCGCAGGTCACGGTCCGGTCGCCGAGGCGCCAGCTCTGGCCGGTCGGCATGTAGTAGTACACCCACACGTCCACGGGGACGGCCCAGGTGTCCAGTGCGTACGCGGAGTTGATCGTCTCGCAGCGCTTCTCCGCCACCCCGTCGATCTCGGACTCGCCGGGCCACTTGCTGCCGTAGCCGGTGAGCTTGAAGCTGCCGGTGACCTCGCCGTCGTGCGGCTTCGCGCAGTCGACGATCTCGACGTCCGTCGCGTAGTCCTCCAGCTTGCTGTCGTCGCCGAAGCACTGCCCGGTGCGCAGCGCGAACGGGGACTTGGTGCGCGCCGCCTCGTCCACGCCCTCGTTGAAGGCGTCGACGGCCGAACCGATGGCGCCGGTCACGAGACCGACGACGAGCAGCAGGCAGCTGACGGCGGAGAGGACGATGCCCGTGATCGCGAGCCCCTTGCCCGTCTGGTCCTTCTTCCTGATCTGCGGGAGGGCGATCAGGCCGAGGACCAGTCCGAGGGGTGGAAGGCAGCAGACGATGCCGGCGACGAGGGAGCCGACGGCGAGCCCGTTGGTGGAACGCAGGGGCTGCCCGTAGGGCCCGAGGCCGGGAGGACCGGGCATGCCGGGAGGACCGGGCATCCCGGGCGGGCCGCCGTAGGGACCGGCCGCGTACGGGCCCCCCGGGGAGGTGTACGGGCCGGGGGCGGGCCAGCCCTGCTGCTGCGGGCCCTGGGGCGACGGGGGCTGCTGGGGCGGCTGGGTCGGCTCCACGGCTGACGTGCTCCTGTTGGGGCGGCTTTGGGTGGCTGATGCGAACAGACGAACGAGCGCGCATCGTACGTGGTCGGCCCCCGCATCCTTCGACCCGGGTACGTCGAAGGGGCGGCCGCCCGCAGGCGACCGCCCCTCACCGTTCAGCTACGAACACGGGCTCAGAACTGCAGGCCCCACGAGTCGATCTTGCCGATGTCGGCGTTCGCGTTGTCCGTGACCCGCAGCTTCCACGTGCCGTTGGCGACCTCCGAGGAGGCGTTCACGGTGTACGTGGTGTTGATGTTGTCCGCGCTGCCGCCGGTGCCGAAGGCCTTCAGCGTGTACGCCGAGCCGTCGGGGGCGATCAGCTGGACCTGGAGGTCACCGATGTAGGTGTGGACGATGCCGACCGGCACCTGGAGGGCGGCGGGGGCGTTGCCCGTGACGCCGCTGACGGTGACGGGGGACTCCACGGTCGCGTTGTCGGCGATGGCGAAGTCCGCGGTGTTCTCGAACTTCGGTCCGGTGGGCGGGGTGGTGCCGCCGCCACCGACGAAGAGCAGCCGGTTCGGGGAGCCGCTGCCGGGGTTGGTGACGACGTTCGGGGTGGCGGCGGTCGTCAGGGCCGTGGAGACCTGCGCCGGGGTCGCCGTCGGGTTGCCGGCGAGGTAGACGGCCGCGGCGCCCGCGACGTGCGGGGTCGCCATCGACGTACCGGAGATGGTGTTGGTGGCGGTGTCGTTGGTGTTCCAGGCCGACTTGATGGAGGAGCCCGGGGCGAAGATGTCCAGGACCGTGCCGTAGTTGGAGAAGCTGGAGCGGGCGTCGGTGCTGGTCGTGGAGCCGACCGTGATGGCCTCCGCGACGCGCGCCGGCGAGTAGTTGGAGGCGTTGGAGCTGTCGTTGCCCGCGGCGACGGCGTACGTGACGCCCGAGGCGATCGAGTTGCGGACGGCGGCGTCGAGGACGGTGTCGACGCCTCCGCCGAGGCTCATGTTGGCGACGGCCGGCTTGACGGCGTTCCGCGTCACCCAGTCGATGCCCGCGACGACCTGCTCGGTCGTGCCGGAGCCGGAGTTGTCGAGGACGCGGACGCCGACGATCTTGGCCTTCTTGGCGACGCCGTGGGCCGTGCCGCCGACGGTGCCGGCGACGTGCGTGCCGTGGCCGTGGCCGTCCTGGGCGGTGTTGTCGTTGTCGATGGCGTCGTAGCCGTTGGCGGCGCGGCCGCCGAAGTCGCTGTGGCTGATGCGGACACCGGTGTCGATGATGTACGCGGTGACGCCCTGGCCCGCGGTGTCCGGGTAGCTGTAGCTCTGGTTCAGCGGGAGGGCCTTCTGGTCGACCCGGTCGAGGCCCCAGGACGGCGGGGAGGGCTGCGTACCGTCGATCGTGAAGACGCGGTTCTGCACGACGGACTTCACGGCGGGGTCGGCCGCGAGCTTCCTCGCCTGCGCCTCGGAGAGCTCGACGGAGTAGCCGTTGATCGCCGAGGTGTACGTCCGCTTGATCTTCGCGCCGAACTTGGCGGCGACCGCCCGGCCCTTGGCGGTCTCCGCCTGCGCGGACTCGTCGAGGGTGACGATGTAGCTGCCCGCGATGGTGCCTTCGGCTCCGGCGTTCTCGATGACGCCCTCCGCGGCGGCCGGCGAGGCGGCGGCCGGGAGGGTGGAGGCGGAGCCGAGGGCGAGGGCTGCGACGGCGATGGCCGCGGCGGTGGCTATTCGGCGACGTGAGTCACGCATCACTGACATGTGAGGGGTCCTCCTCATTGGTGGTGCGTTGCTGTGGGGGAAGGCATGAACATGACAAGACGACGCGAGATGTCCGCGCCGTTCCGCATGTCCGGCTGCCGAGCGAAAGATTGACGGATCCATAGGAATCACACAAGGGTCATGCCGTACCCGACACACCCGCGTCACACGGCTGCCATCCTGGGCCCCGTGACCGCCTACGTGTGCTCCCGGTGCCGTGTCCACTCCCCCACGGACGCGCTCACCTGGTGTTGTCCGACGTGCCGAGGCCCCTGGGACCTGGACTTCACGCCGCCACCGCCATCCCTCCCGCCACTCGCGTCCCTCGCGTCACGTGTGAATTCCTTGTGGCGGTACGCGGAGGCACTGCCGCCGATGCCGTACGGACCCGAGGTGACCCTCGGGGAGGGCCGCACGCCGCTCGTCCCCCTCACGGAGTCGGTTTCGGCCAAACTCGACTTCCTCATGCCGACGCTGTCCTTCAAGGACCGGGGCGCGGTGATGCTCGCCGCGCACGCCCTGCGCCTGGCGCGCGCCGGGGCCCTCGACCGGGTCGTGGCCGACAGCAGCGGCAACGCGGGCACGGCGATCGCCGCGTACGGCGCGCGGGCCGGGCTCGACACCCTCGTGTACGTACCCGAGGGCACGTCCCCGAAGAAGCTGGAGCAGATCAGGGCGCACGGAGCCCGCGTCGTCGAGGTGCCCGGCGACCGCGAGGCCACCGCCCGGGCGGCCCGCGAGGCCGCCGACGCGCCCGGCACGTTCTACGCCTCGCACGTGTACAACCCGTACTTCCTGCACGGCACCAAGACCTACGTGTACGAGCTCTGGGAGGAGCTCGGCGGCCGGCTCCCCGACACGATCGTCGTCCCCGTCGGCAACGGCACGCTGCTCCTCGGCGCCGCCCTCGCCCTCGGCGAACTGCGCCGTCAGGGCCTCACGGACACCCGGCCGGCCCTCGTCGCCGTCCAGGCCGAGGCCGTCTCCCCCCTGGCGACCGCCTTCCACGCGGGCGCGGACGACATCAGCGCCCCGGCCCCTTCCCGCCCCACCCTCGCCGAGGGCATCGCGATCCCGGCGCCGCCCCGAGCCCGCCAGATCCTCCGGGCGGTACGCGGGACGGGCGGCACGTTCCTGACGGTGACGGACGACCAGATCCGCACGGCACAGCGGGACCTGGCGGCCCGCGGGCTCTTCGTCGAGGCCACCGGCGTGGCCTGCTGGGCGGCGGTCGCCGCCGCCCAGCAGCGCCCCGGCCTCACCGTGGTGCCGCTGTGCGGGGCGGGCGCGAAGACGGGGCCGGCGCGCTAGGGCGTGTGCGGCCTGTCCGACACTGATCAGCCGGACAGGCGCTGGGCGTGGCCCGCCCTCGTACCGATCAGAACTCGTCGGCGCCGCTGCGCAGTTCGTACGTCCAGTAGCCCGTCTTGGCGGCGGCCTCGTCGACGGCGATGCCGCCGGCGGGGGCCTTGACGACGATGCTGCCCTCGGCCGGGCCGTCGGCGGCGAAGAGGTTCACGTTGAAGCTCTTCACGACCTTGTTCTCCTCGTCGACGCCGCCGAGCGCGACGCGCACGTTGGCGTACGCCGGGCTGCCGGGCTTCAGGACGATCGGGGCGGCCGGCTTGCTCTTCGCGACGGCCGGGACGTCCTTGGCCGTCTGGATGTCGCCGAAGGCGATCAGCGGGTACTGGAGGAGGGTGCAGGAGCTGCCGGAGACGTTGGTGGCGGTGAGGACGATGTGCTCGGTGGGAACCTCGTCCGCCTTCGCCGCGGTGATCTTGACGTCGCCGTGGGCACAGGCCGGGGCCTTGGCGGAGGTCTTGCCGCCGGTGGAGGATCCGGTGGAGCCGCCGGCCTTGCTCGTGGAGCCGCCCGCGGTCGCGCCCTTCACCGAGGCCTGGTCGGCCGCACCGGCGGTGTCGCCCGATCCGGTGGAGCCGGTGGTGCCGGTCGTGCCGGTGGTGCCCGAGCCCGTCGAGCCGGTGCCGCCGGAGGCGGTGTCCGCCGTGCCCTTGTCCGAGGTGCCGGCGGCGGCCTGCTGCGAGCTGCTCGCGCTCCCCGCGTCCTTGGCGCCGGTGTCGCCGCCGCAGGCGGTCAGACCCAGCGAGAGGGCGGTGATCGCGGCCGCGGCCAGGACGGTGGTCTTGTGGTGGGTACGCATGGTCGTACGCATGGTGATTCTCCCCCGTGAAGCTGTAGGTCGACGCGGTAACTAGGTCCGTACTGCGTGCTGTATCCAGCTTCCGGCCCCCCGCTGCCGAACGGCTTGCGTACCGCTAACGATCCGCTGACAGCCGCGAAAGCCGCTCCGCGGCCCGCGCGGAACCCTCGGTGAACCCGGCCGCGTCGGCCGCGACGATCGCCCGTTTAAGCTGGTCAGCGGCCTCCTCAAGGCGACCTATGCCGGCCAGCGCCTCGCCCCGGACGATCTGCAACTGCGCCAGGACGACCACCGCGTCGGGTGTGACCAGTTCCCCCGCGCGAACGGTGTGGGCGAGCGCCTCGTCGTACTCGCCGGCCTTCAGGCAGTGCGTCGCCAGATGGTGGAGGGTCAGCACCTGGGTGGACGGATGGCCGGTGCGGTCGGCGAGGGAGACCGCGTGGACCATGAGCAGTCCGGCCCGCTCGTGCTCCCCGGTCGCGTCCAGGACGGCGGCGTAATTGACGTACGCGATCGCCTCGCTGACCGCGTCCCCGGCCCGGGCGGCGAGGATCGGCGCCTTCTCCAGGTGGACGAGCGCCTCGGCGTCCCGCCCTTCCTCGTGCAGCACCCAGCCGAGGAGCGCCCGCGTCCGCGACTGCGCGTCGAGGTCGCCCACGTGCTCGGCCGAGGCGAGCCCGGCCTCCAGGAGCGGCGTCCAGCCGTCCCCGATCCGCATGAGCATCAGCGGCCACTGCACGAGGGCGAGGCGCCAGGCCCGGTCGTGCAGGCCGAGGGCCGCGGCGGCGGCCACCGCGCCTTCCAGGGCGGGGCGTTCGGCCACGTACCAGTCGAGCGCCGCCGAGCGGTCCTCGAACTCCCGTGTCGCGGCGGGCCGTCGGGCGTCCGCGGGCAGCGAGTAGCAGGGCTGGGAGCCCGGTTCGGCGGCGGCGTCGGCGGCGAGTCCCGTGTAGAGGTAGTGGTCGAGGAGGCGGGGCAGGCCCTCGGGGTCGGCCTCCGGGGCGACGCTGCGGGCGTAGAGGCGCACCAGGTCGTGCGGGGTCCAGCGGCCGGGGACGGCCTCGGCGAGGAGGTGGGCGGCGGCGAGGCGGTCCAGGTCGGCGGAGGCGTGGGCGGGGGACGTGCCGGCGAGCGCGCCCGCCGCGAAGCAGTCCAGGTCGGAACCGGTGTGCAGGCCGAGCGCGCGGAACATCCGGGCGGCGGAGTCGGGCAGCTGCTGCACGGTGAGGCGCAGCGCGGCGGACACCCCGACGTCCTCCACGTCGAGGAGCGTCAACCGGACCTGCTCGTCGGCGAGTTCGCCGACCATGACGTCGAGTGTCCACTGCGGCCGTTCGGCGAGCCGGGCCGCCGTGACGCGCAGCGCGAGGGGCAGTCCGTCGCAGAGTCCGGCGAGCCGCTCGGCGGCGGCGGGCTCGGCGGCGACCCGCGCCTCGCCGAGTACGGTGGCGAGCAGGGCGGCCGAGTCGGCGGGCGGCAGATGGCCCAGCGGCACGGGCCGGGCGGCGTCGGAGGCGATGAGGCCGCTGAGCCGGTCGCGGCTGGTGACGACCGTCGCGCAGAGGTCGCCGCCGGGGAGCAGCGGCCTGACCTGCTCGGAGGAGCGCGCGTTGTCGAGGACGACGAGCAGCCGGCGGCCCGCCGTGAGGGAGCGGAAGAGCGCGCCGCGCGCGTCGGCGGCCTCCGGGATCCGCAGCGCCGGGACACCGAGCGCGAGCAGGAACTCGCGGAGGACGGCGGCGGTCTCGGGCGCCGGGGTGTCGCTGAAGCCGCGCAGATCGGCGAAAAGTCGACCGTCGGGGAAGCCGGCGCGCCGCTCGTACGCCCAGTGGACGGCGAACGCCGACTTGCCGACGCCGGCGGGTCCGGTGACGAGACAGAGGGGCGCGACGACACCGCCGACGGCCCGGTCGAGGGCGGCCAGTTCGGCGCCCCGGCCGGTGAAGCCGCGCGGCGCGCGCGGCAGCTGCTCCGGCGCCGCGAACGCGACGGACGCCTCGACCGGGAGGGGCGGGCGGGGGACGCGGGCGGCGGGCTCGGCGGAACGGAGGAGCGTCGCGTACGCCTCGGCGAGCGCCTCGCCGGGGTCCACCCCGAGCTCTTCCGCGAGCAGCCGCCGGGTGCGGTGGTACCAGTCGATGGCGTCCGACTGGCGCCCGGCGCGGCCGAGCGCCAGCATCAGCGCGGCAGCCAGGGACTCGCGCAGGGGGTGGGCGACGGCCTCGGTACGGAGGACGGCGGCGGCCCGTCCGTGCTCACCGAGCGCGCCGTACGCCGCGGCCAGGGCCTCCACGGAGGCCAGCCGAAGCTCCTCGAGCCCCCCGGCCGCCGCCTCCAGCGGCCTGCTGTGCACGGTCCCGGTGAGCGCGGGCCCCTGCCAGTACGCGAGCGCCTCGCGCAGCATCCGCACGGCGTCACCGGGATGGCGCTGCACCCCGGCGAGCGCGACGAGCTCCTCGAAGCGGTGGGCGTCGACGAGCGACTCCGGGAGGCGCAGCACGTACGCCGAGCCCTGGGTGGCGAGCTCGACCCCGTACGCCTCCGCCCCGTGCTCGGCGAGCAGCGCCCGCAGCCGCGAGACGTGCCCCTGGAGGACGGTCTTGGCGTGCGTGGGCGGCTCGTCCTCCCACAGTGCGTCGATCAACTGCTGCACGTTCACGGCGCCGTTGGGCCGCAGCAGGAGCATGGCGAGCAGAGTGGACCGCTTGGCGGGCCCCAGGGCTACGTCGCCGTTCTCCGTCACCAGCGCAACGGAGCCGAGCAGCCGGAACTCCACCTGATACCTCCGCGATCCTTGTCCCCCGTCCCCCGATCCCCAGCAGTCGAGGATACGTGGGCCGAAGGGGTCGCCCGCGACGTGGAGATCCCCGATCCCGCCCTCGCCGTCCGAATCCGCACATGGCGGTGACGTCGACGAGCCCACGCCGCCCCACTCCGACTGCAGGCCCACCCGGACACGCGGAAGGGGCCGGACTCATCAGGGTCCGGCCCCTTGGCTGCGATCAGACGTTGAAGCGGAACTCCACCACGTCGCCGTCCTGCATCACGTACTCCTTGCCCTCCATGCGGGCCTTGCCCTTCGCGCGGGCCTCTGCGACCGAGCCGCACTCGACCAGGTCGGCGAAGGAGATGATCTCCGCCTTGATGAAGCCGCGCTGGAAGTCGGTGTGGATGACGCCGGCCGCCTCGGGGGCGGTGGCGCCCTTCTTGATCGTCCAGGCGCGGGTTTCCTTCGGGCCTGCCGTCAGGTAGGTCTGGAGGCCCAGGGTGGCGAAGCCGACGCGGCCCAGGGTGGCCATGCCCGGCTCCTCCTGGCCGACCGACTGGAGGAGTTCGAGGGCCTCGTCGTCCTCCAGCTCGATGAGCTCCTGCTCCAGCTTCGCGTTCAGGAAGATGGCCTCGGCGGGGGCGACCAGCGCGCGCTGCTCGTCCTTGAAGGCCTCGTCCGTCAGCTCGTCCTCGTCCACGTTGAAGACGTAGAGGAAGGGCTTCGTGGTGAGGAGGTGCAGCTCGTGGAGGAGGTCGCCCTGCTCCGTGCCCTTGGCGATGCCCTTCGAGAAGAGGGTGTCGCCCGCTTCGAGGATCTTCTTGGCCTCGAGGACGGCCGCGAGGACCGCGACCTTCTCCTTCTGGAGGCGGGACTCCTTCGTCAGGCGCGGCTCCGCCTTCTCGATCGACTGGAGGTCCGCGAGGATCAGCTCCGTGTTGATCGTCTCGATGTCGTCCTTGGGCGAGACCTTGCCGTCGACGTGGACGACGTTCTCGTCCTTGAAGGCGCGGATGACCTGGCAGATCGCGTCCGACTCGCGGATGTTCGCGAGGAACTTGTTGCCGAGGCCCTCGCCCTCCGAAGCACCGCGCACGATGCCGGCGATGTCGACGAAGTCCACCGTCGCGGGGAGGATCTTCTGCGACGCGAAGATGCCCGCGAGGACGGCCAGACGGGCGTCCGGGACGCCGACGACGCCGACGTTCGGCTCGATCGTGGCGAACGGGTAGTTGGCCGCCAGCACGTCGTTCTTGGTCAGGGCGTTGAACAGGGTCGACTTGCCGACATTCGGCAGACCGACGATTCCGATCGTGAGCGACACGGTGGCGACTTCCTGAAGTGTGGATGGTGGGCCGATCCCCCAGTTTACGGGCGGGGTGAACCGGCCAGTGACGCCGACCTTCGGTCGATCTCGGGGGCAAGGTCACCCAAAGGGCGTGTCCCGGACCCGGTTCCCGCCCTTTCCCGACCTACGTTGGTGGGGTGGAGCAGCACAGGACAAGTCAGCCGCAAGGCCGCCGACGGCCGCAAAACCCCGTCACGCCGCCCGTGACGCCGCCCGGCGCGCTCGTGGAGGGCGCTGCCGTGGAGGGCGTGGCCGTGGAGGGCGTGGCCGTCTACCGCGTGACCGGCAGGGCCGGGCGGGGCGCCGGCGGCGCACGCGTGCAGCGGGCCGGGGCCGCGGGAGCGGCGGGCGCCGTTCCCGGGCGCGGTGCGGGGCGGCCGGGAACGGCACCCGGAGCACGGCCGGTGCCGCCCGTCGTCCTCGCCCTGCGGCGGCTCCCCTCGCCCCGGCTCACCGGGCTCGGCGCCGGGCTGTTCGCCGCCGCCGTCATGCTGGTGATCGGATTCCTCGACCGGCTGATCCTCGACGGCTCCCCGGTCGTCTTCGGGCTGCTGTTCCTGCCGGTCAGCGCCCTGGCCGCGCTGTGGGTCCGTACCGCCGACCTCGTCACCGCCCCGATCAGCGTGCCCATCGCCTTCGCCGTCGGGGTCGTCCCCATCGCGGGCGGTAGCGGTGGGCTCGGCGGCCAGGCCATGGCCGTCGTGACCGCGCTCGCCGTGCACGCCGGGTGGCTGTACGGCGGCACCCTCGTCGCCGGGCTCATCACGAGCGTGCGGAAGGTACGGGACATGGGGCGCCGCCAGCAGCGGGCCACCACCGCCGCCGCCGCCGCTGCCGCTGCCGCGGGTGAGAAGGCGAGTGGGCGGCCTTCGGCACCCGGCCGCCGCCCTGTCGCGTAGCCCTGTCACGCAAGTCCGTCGCGTCGCCCTGTCGCGTAGGCCCGTCGCGTAGCCCTGTCACGTAGCCCTGTCACGCAGGTCCGTCGCGTAGCTCCTGTCACGTAGGCCCGTCGCCCAGCCCTGTCGCGCAGGCCCGTTCGCGTAGCCCTGTCGCGTAGCCCATCGCCCAGCCCCGTCACATAGGGCTGTCGCCCAGCCCTGTCGGAGCGTTCGGTCGCGTCGCCCGGCTCGTACGGATTCGGCGGCGCCCGCCGAATCCGTGCCCCGTCAGGACTCGCCCGCCGCCATCGCCGCGCCCACGATCCCCGCGTTGTTCTGCAGCTCCGCCGGGACGATCTCCGCGCGGATGCCCTCGACGAGCGGGAGGAACCTGTCTGCCTTGCGGCTCACCCCGCCGCCGATGATGAACAGCTCCGGCGAGAACAGCATCTCCACGTGCGCCAGGTACTTCGATAGCCGGCGCTTCGCCCAGTGTTCCCAGGTGAGGTCCTCGTCCTCCTTGGCCTTCGTCGAGGCCCGACGCTCCGCGTCGTGGCCCTTCAGCTCCAGGTGGCCCAGCTCCGTGTTGGGGACGAGCCTGCCGTCGACGAAGAGGGCCGAGCCGATGCCCGTGCCGAGCGTCAGGAGGATCACCGTGCCTTTGCGGCCCCGGCCCGCGCCGAAGGTCATCTCCGCGACCCCCGCCGCGTCCGCGTCGTTCAGGACGGTCACCGGGAGGCCGCCGAGCCGCTCGCTCAGGAGAGTGCCCGCGTCGACGCCGATCCAGGCCTTGTCGACGTTGGCGGCGGTACGGATCGTGGAGCCCGTCACCACGCCCGGGAAGGTCACCCCCACCGGTCCGGTCCAGCCGAAGTGCTCCACGACCTCCACGACGCAGCCCGCCACACCGTCGGGTGTGGCGGGCTGCGGGGTCAGTACCTTGTGGCGCTCCTCGGCGAGCGCTCCGCGCTCCAGGTCCACAGGGGCGCCCTTGATGCCCGAGCCGCCGATGTCCACTCCGAAGACGTTCATGGACCCACGGTAAGGGCTGCGGCCGGGACTTACTCCTTGTGGAGTTACTCCGTGACCGCGGCGGCCGGCTCCGCCTTGCCGAGCTGCTCCGCCACCGCCCGCAGGTCCTTGTCGCGGAGCTCCTTCGGCAGCGAGAACGTCAGGGACTCGTCCGCCGTCTTGACGATCTCGACGTCCGCGTAGCCGCGCTCGCCGAGCCACGCCAGGACCTCCTGGACCAGGATGTCCGGGACGGAGGCGCCGGAGGAGAGGCCGACGCTGGTGACACCCTCCAGCCAGGCCTCGTCGATCTCGCTCGCGAAGTCGACCAGGTACGCGGCGGGGACGCCGGCCTGCTTGGCGACCTCGACCATGCGGATCGAGTTCGAGGAGTTCTTCGAGCCGACGACGATCACGAGCTCCGCCTGGCCGGCGAGCTCCTTGATCGCGATCTGGCGGTTCTGCGTGGCGTAGCAGATGTCGTCGGACGGCGGCGAGATCAGCTGCGGGAACTTCTCCTTCAGCGCGTCGACCGTCTCCATCGTCTCGTCGACCGAGAGCGTGGTCTGGGAGAGCCAGACGACCCGGGAGGGGTCGCGGACCTCGATCTTGGCGACGTCCCCGGGGCCGTCGACCAGCTGGATGTGGTCGGGGGCCTCGCCGGAGGTGCCGATGACCTCCTCGTGGCCCTCGTGGCCGATGAGGAGGATGTCGAAGTCGTCGTTGGCGAAGCGGACGGCTTCCTTGTGGACCTTGGTGACGAGCGGGCAGGTCGCGTCGATCGTCGCGAGCCGGCCCTGGCGGGCCTCCTCGTGGACGGTCGGGGCGACGCCGTGCGCGGAGAACATCACGATGTTGCCCGGCGGCACCTCGGTCGCCTGGTCGACGAAGATCGCGCCCTTCCGCTCCAGCGTCTGGACCACGTACTTGTTGTGGACGATCTCGTGGCGTACGTAGATCGGCGCCCCGTACTGCTCCAGGGCCTTCTCCACGGCGATCACGGCACGGTCCACGCCCGCGCAGTAGCCGCGGGGAGCGGCGAGCAGGACACGCTTCGGGCGGTTCGTCGCGGAGGCGGACTCGGGCGTCGGCGCGGGCGTTGCAGTCATGCGTCCCATCGTAAGGCCGCGTCGGTCAGCGGTTTGATCGGCGCCGTGGCCGAGACTGGCCGCATGGCCGAGGAACCGCAGGTCGCTGCGCGCGACGAGCACACGGATCTCCGTCGGAGCCTCGGCTTCCGCGACCTGGTCGTCTACGGGCTCCTCTTCATCGCGCCGATGGCACCCGTCGGCGTCTTCGGCACGCTCGACGCCAAGTCCCACGGGGCCGTCGCACTGGTGTACGTCGTGGCCACCGTCGCCATGGCGTTCACGGCGTTCAGCTACGCCCAGATGGTGCGGGTCGCGCCGCAGGCCGGCTCCGTCTTCACGTACGCCCGCAAGGGGCTCGGCGAGGGGCCCGGGTTCGTCGCCGGGTGGATGGCGCTGCTCGACTACCTGCTGATCCCCGCCGTGGCCTATCTCTTCGCGGGCATCGCCATGGAGGCGCTGGTCCCGGAGGTGGACCGGTGGGTGTGGACCGGGATCGCCGTGGTGGTCACCACCCTGCTCAACCTGTGGGGTGTCCGGGCCGCGGCCCGGGTCGGCTTCGCCGTGCTCGCGATGGAGATCGTGGTCCTGCTGGTCTTCGTCGTGTCGGCGGTGGTGGTGCTCGTACAGGACGGGCCGCGGCGCGACTGGTGGTCGCCGCTGACCGGTGACGCCTCGTTCTCGGCGGCCGCGGTCCTCGGCGCGGTGTCCGTGGCGGTCCTGTCCTACCTGGGCTTCGATGCGATCGCCTCCTTCGCGGAGGAGGTCACGGGCGGTTCGGCGAAGGTCGCGCGGGCGGTGCTGTTCTGCCTGGCGCTGGCGGGCGTTCTGTTCGTGGCGCAGACCTGGCTGGTGGCCCTGCTCGAGCCGGTCTCGTCGGCCGAGCTCGCGGCGGATCCCGCGAAGCAGGGCTCGGCCTTCTACGACGCCGTGGAGGTGTCGGTCGGCAGCTGGCTGCACGATCTCGTGGCCGCCTCGAAGGCGATCGGCGCGGCCTTCGCCGCCCTCGCGGGGCAGGCGGCCGGCGGCCGGCTGCTCTTCGCGATGGGCCGCGACCGGCGGCTGCCGCACGTCCTCGCCCGTACGGACTCGGGCGTGCCGAGAGTGGCGCTGCTCGTGTCGGCGACGGTGACGATGGTCGCGGCGCTGTGGGCGGCGCGGCGGGACGACGGCCTCGACCACCTGGTGTCGGTGGTCGACGTCGGCGCGCTGACGGCGTTCGTGCTGCTGCACGCGAGCGTGGTGGGGTGGTTCGCGGTACGAAGGGCGGAGGGGCCGCCGAACTGGCTGAAGCACGTCGTCATGCCGGTCGTCGGGGCGGCGATCCTGATCGCGGTGATCGTGGAGGCCTCGGTCGCCGCGCAGGTGGTGGGCGTGGTGTGGCTGGGGGTCGGGCTCATCGTCCTGGCCGTGCAAGGCACGACACGGACGCCCGCGCGGCCCTGACGCCGTCGGACGCGCACCGCCGCCCTCGCGTTGCCGGACGCGTTGCCGTCCCCGTTCTCGTACGCGCTCCCGCCCGCGTTCTTGCCGCCCCGTTCTCGTACGCGCCGCCGTCCCCGTTCTTGCCGCCCCGTTCTCGTACGCGCCGCCGTCCCCGTTCTTGCCGCCCGTTGTCGTACACGTTGTCGTACTGCGCCGTTACGCTCGGTCCATGGCTCTGACTACGTCCGCCGAAGCACCGCTTCCCGTCGGTGAGGTCTCCCGGCTGATCGGGGGCTGGATCGACCGCCTCGGAGCGATCTGGGTCGAGGGGCAGATCACGCAGCTGTCGCGGCGCCCCGGGGCCGGGGTCGTCTTCCTGACCCTGCGGGATCCCTCGTACGACATCTCCATCGGCGTCACCTGCTACCGCCAGGTCTTCGACTCGGTCGCGGACCTGGTGTCCGAGGGCGCCCGGGTCGTCGTGCACGCCAAGCCCGAGTGGTACGCGCCGCGCGGGCAGCTGTCGCTGCGGGCCGTGGAGATCAAGCCGGTCGGCATCGGCGAGCTGCTCGCCCGGCTTGAGCAATTGAAGCGGAGCCTCGCGGCCGAGGGGCTCTTCGCGCTCGACCGGAAGAAGCCGCTGCCGTTCCTGCCGCACCTGATCGGGCTCGTCTGCGGACGCGCCTCGGCGGCGGAGCGGGACGTCCTGGAGAACGCGCGGCGCCGCTGGCCGGCCGTCCGCTTCGAGGTGCGGAACGTCCCGGTGCAGGGCGTGAAGGCGGTCCCACAGGTCGTCCAGGCGGTGAAGGAGCTCGACGCCCACGACGACGTGGACGTGATCATCGTCGCCCGGGGCGGCGGCAGCGTCGAGGACCTGCTGCCGTTCTCGGACGAGCAGCTCGTGCGGGCCGTCGCCGACTGCCGTACGCCGGTGGTCTCCGCGATCGGGCACGAGCCGGACTCCCCTCTCCTCGACCTGGTGGCCGACCTGCGGGCCTCGACGCCCACGGACGCCGCCAAGAAGGTCGTCCCGGACGTCGGGGAGGAGCTCGACCGGGTGCGCGGGCTGCGGGACCGGGCGCTGCGGACCGTGCGGGGGCTCCTGGAGCGGGAGGAGCGCGGTCTCGCGCACGCGCTCGCGCGGCCCGTCATGGAGCATCCGCAGCGGATGGTCGAGGTCCGCGAGGACGAGGTCGACGCGCTGCTCGCGCGGAGCCGGCGGGTCCTTGGGCACCTCCTGGACCGGGCCGACTCGGAGCTGTCGCACACGCGGGCGCGGGTCCGGGCGCTGTCGCCCGCCGCGACGATGGAGCGGGGGTACGCGGTGCTCCAGCGGGCGGACGGCGCGGTGGTCCGATCCCCCGAGGAGGTCGCGGAGGGCGAGGAACTGCGGGCCAGGGTCGCCGAGGGCGAGTTCGCGGTGCGACGCGTGGGCGGGGACGTGGCCGGCCCGGCCTGACCAGGTCCTGAAGATCATCAGAGTGAAGTGGCACGGAGGGTGGAGCACATGGCAGCCGGTACGGAAGAGGCGGCGCTCGGGTACGAGCAGGCGCGGGACGAGCTGATCGAGGTCGTGCGGCGGCTGGAGGCGGGCGGGACGTCCCTGGAGGAGTCCCTCGCGCTCTGGGAGCGCGGTGAGGAGCTGGCGAAGGTCTGCCGGCGGCGGCTTGAGGGCGCGCGGGCCCGGCTGGACGCCTCCCTGGCGGCGGAGCGCGCGGCCGAGGCGGAGGCGGCGGGTGGGGGCCCGGGCGGAGACGAGTAGCCCTGACCGGGCGGCGCCTACCCGCGCCGTACCGGCGCCCTAGCCGGCGGCGCCCTACACGTGCCCTGACCGGGCCCTGCCCGCGCCCTGCCTCGCCCTGCCTGTGCCGCCGGGTCCTTGCCCGTGCCGTGACCGGCGCCCTGCCAGCGCCCTGCCGGGTCCTGCCCGTGCCCTGGCCGGCGCCCTGCCGGGTCCTTGCCCGTGCCCTGGCTGGCGCCCTGCCCGGGCCCTGCCGGGCCCTGCCGGGTCCTGGCGTAGACTCCAGAGTGAAGCGGATCACTATCCGGATGGATTGGTTGAAGTTTCACCAATCATGCGCGTACTGTCGAGGACATCGCTTGATCCGCAGTCCGGAAGGTACGCAGCATGTCTCTCGTCCTTGACCCCGCCGCCCAGGACCTCCTTTTCCGCGAGGCCCGCACCGCCAACACGTTCGCCGACGAGCCGGTGACCGACGAGCAGGTTCAGGCGATCTACGACCTGGTGCAGTACGGTCCGACCGCCTTCAACCAGACCCCGCTGCGCATCACCCTGGTCCGCTCCCCCGAGGCCCGCGAGCGCCTGGTCAAGCACATGGCCGAGGGCAACCAGGCGAAGACCGCGTCCGCCCCGCTGGTCGCGATCCTCTCCGCCGACAACGAGTTCCACGAGGAGCTCCCGGCCCTGCTCCCGCACTTCCCGCAGGCCAAGGACATGTTCTTCTCGGAGCGCCCGGTCCGCGAGCAGTCCGCCGTGCTGAACGCCGCCCTCCAGGCCGCGTACTTCATCGTCGGCGTCCGCGCCGCCGGCCTCGCCGCCGGCCCGATGACCGGTCTGGACTTCGCCGGCCTCCAGAAGGAGTTCCTGGACGCCGACCACACCCCGCTGATGGTCGTCAACATCGGCAAGCCGGGCGAGGACGCCTGGTTCCCGCGCTCCCCGCGCCTGACCTACGACGACGTCGTCACCACCGTCTGAGCCTGAGCGCACACCGCCTGACGGCACACGAGAAGGGCCCCGCACTCACGGAGTGCGGGGCCCTTCTCGTACGCCTCGTGCGCCTCTCGTACGCCTCGGGTGCCCGTCAGGCCTTGTGCGGCTTGAGCGAGCCCGCCATCTCCGCCAGCCGGTCGAAGGACGCCGTACCGGTCACGACGGTCGTCGCGCCGCCGTCCGTACGGACGAGCGCGTCGTACTTCGGCCCCTCCCAGCGCTGCCAGACCTGGCCGGCCACCGTCCGGGTCCTGCCCGTGTTCTTCGCCTCGTGCGTGACCTCGGGCACGTACTCGCCCGGCGCCGCCGTCGACTGGTGGATCGCCACGTACTGCGTGTCCGGGGAGAGGAAACCGAGCTGCCAGGCGTCGCTCTTCTCGCGCTTGTACGAGACGACCGTCGCCTTCCAGTCCGCCCCGAGCCCCTCGGGCGCCAGCACCGGATAAGGCGCCGCCCGCTGGGCCGTCAGGAGCTCGACGCGGTAGTCCTTCGCCTTGACCGGCGCCGCGCTCTCGTCGTGCGGGATGAAGAGATACATCACTCCCGCAGCGACCATGATCACCCCGAGGGACTGGAACATCCCTCGTACCGTCTGCCTACCTCGCATACCTGCCACGCCCCACATGGTCGCATCAGGGTGTCGCGCTCAAACGTGGGCCCCTCTGCTCATTTTGTCGACGTACCGATAGAGTCGGACCACCCTCGTTTTTCCGGCCGTCGCCGTTCCCGGCCGTCGCCGTACAGAAAGGTGCGCTTCGATGACCGAGAGCCATCACCTGCCGCCCGAGCTCGTCGTCTCCCCCGAGGCCCCCGACCGGAACCTCGCCCTTGAGCTGGTCCGCGTCACCGAGGCCGCCGCCATGGCCGCCGGCCGCTGGGTCGGCCGCGGCGACAAGATCGGCGCGGACGGCGCGGCGGTCAACGCCATGCGGACCCTGATCTCCACCGTCTCGATGAACGGCGTCGTCGTCATCGGCGAGGGCGAGAAGGACGAAGCCCCGATGCTCTTCAACGGCGAGCGGGTCGGCGACGGCACCGGCGCCGAGGTCGACATCGCCGTCGACCCGATCGACGGCACCACGCTCAACGCCAAGGGCATGCCGAACGCGATCGCCGTCCTGGCCGCCGCCGACCGCGGCACCATGTTCGACCCGTCCGCGGTCTTCTACATGGACAAGCTGGTCACCGGCCCCGAGGCCGCCGACTTCGTCGACATCAACGCCCCCGTCTCGGTCAACATCCGCCGGGTCGCCAAGGCGAAGAACTCCTCGCCCGAGGACATCACGGTCATGATCCTGGACCGCCCCCGTCACGAGGGCATCGTCAAGGAGATCCGCGAGACCGGGGCCCGGATCAAGTTCATCTCGGACGGCGACGTCGCCGGTTCGATCATGGCCGTCCGCGAGGGCACGGGCGTCGACATGCTCATGGGCGTCGGCGGCACCCCCGAGGGCATCATCTCCGCCTGCGCCATCAAGTGCCTCGGCGGTGTGATCCAGGGCAAGCTGTGGCCGAAGGACGAGGCCGAGCGGCAGAAGGCGCTCGACGCGGGCCACGACCTGGACCGGGTGCTCTCGACGAACGACCTGGTCAGCGGTGACAACGTGTTCTTCGTCGCGACCGGCATCACCGACGGCGAGCTGCTGCGCGGTGTGCGCTACCGCGCCGAGACGGCGACGACGCAGTCGCTGGTCATGCGCTCGAAGTCCGGCACGATCCGCCAGATCGACTCGACGCACCGGCTCTCGAAGCTGCGCGCGTACAGCAAGATCGACTTCGATCGCGCCAAGTAGGCCGAACGGCCCGCTGATCCGACGACGGGTCGACTCGGCGAGCAGCCGAACGACTGAGCCACTCAGCGGCTGAGCCACTCAGCGGCTGAGCGGCTCAGCGGCTCAGCGGCTCAGCGGCGGAATGGCCGAATCGGGGTGCGGCCGACATCGGCGCACCGCTGAGCCGTCGCCTCGGTCCACGGCCGAGCCACGCCCGAGCGGAACGGCACGAAAAGGGGCGCCCCCATGTGCGGTGGGGGCGCCCCTTCCCGTACGGGCCGCGTCGGCGTCCGCTCCCCTGTCAGCCCGCCTGGGCGATCCGTCCGTCGGTCGCGGACGCCTTCCTCAGCTCCACCTCGCGCCGGCGGCGCCTGGCCAGGACCACACGGCGCTCCGCGGCGGTGAGCCCGCCCCACACGCCGTACGGCTCGGGCTGGAGCAGCGCGTGCTCCCGGCAGTCGATCATCACGGGACAGCGGGCGCAGACCCGCTTGGCCGCCTCCTCCCGCGCGAGCCGCGCGGCGGTCGGCTCCTTGGAGGGGGCGAAGAACAGCCCGGCCTCGTCCCGGCGGCACGCCGCCTCCGCGTGCCAGGGGCCGGCCTCGTCCTCCCGGACAGGTGTGCGCTGAGGGGGCACGGCGGCGACCTGGAGGGGCTGATGCGGCAGTGGCAGCACGGTCTACTCCTGACGACGGCTTCGCGAGCGAGCGGCGATGCAGCAGCCCTACCCGCTGTGCGCGCGCCTATGCACTGCGTACCGCGCCGTTCCGCACTGCGGATACCTCAGGACGAATTCCGGTCACCTGCCGGCCCTGGAGATCGCCCCGGCGCCCGAGCGGCGCCCGGAGGCCGTCCGAAGCGGCGTCCGGAGCCCGTCCGGAGGCCGTCCGGAGCCGCGCCCGGAGCCCGTCCGAAGGCCGTCCGCAGCCGCGCCCCGGAGCCCGTCCGGAGCCGCGCCCCGAGCCGCGCCCTGAGGCCGTCCCGAGCGGCGCCCGGGGTCAGTGGCCGAGGTGTTTGCGCAGCTTGCCCTGGAGGTCGGTGATCCACTTGCCGCGCTTGGGCCTCGCCTCGACGTTCCCGAAGACCGAGTAGCCGTTGACGACGACGACCGGGGCCTGCGGATCGACGCCCTCCAGGGTCACCACCTCGAAGTTGCCGAAGACTCCGCTGCCGTTGCCGCGCAGGCTGATGTTCTCCGGGACGCGCACCTCGACGTTCCCGAAGATCGACGTGGCGTTGATGGTGGTCAGGCGCTGCGCGAAGATCGCCTCGGTCAGATCGATCTCGATGTTCCCGAAGAGCGCGAACGCGTTCGTCCTGCGGCCCACCCGCCACCGGCCCTTGCGGGTCGTGCTGGAGAAGATCGCGACGAGGCTGTCCGCGGCGACGTCGGGGTCGCCCGGATCGTAGTCGTACGCCGGTTCCGGCTCCCGGCGGCTCCGGGGGCTCGGCAGGTCGCTGACGATCGGCTCCAGCTCTCCGACGGTCTTGGCGCGGTAGACGGCGTCGATCCGGTCCGAGTGCTCCTCGGGATCGATCCGGCCCTCGGCCAGGGCGTCCCTGAGGATGTCCGCGATCCGGTCCCGGTCCGCGTCGGATGCCCGCAGCGAGCCTCGCGGGTCGGCGAAAGCGGTCTCGGCCGGGGCGGGTTCGGCGGGCGCGGCCGACCGCTGCGGCTGCGGCTGCTTTTCGGGTTCGGGCTTCTTTTCGAGGTCCACGGAGTCAGCCTAGCGAAACGCGATAGATCGCGACCAGGGGCGGGGCCGGACCTGTGGAGGACGAGACGAACGGGCAGACGGAAACGACCCCCGCGGAAGGAACACGCCACATCGGCGCGATCCCGGTCGCTAGTGAGCCTTACCTCACAGGATCGGGGCCGCGGCCGCGCTCTACGCTGGAGGAGGCACCGCCAATGGAGGCGGCGCCGCCGTCTGCCGAGTGAGGAATGGCTGCCGTCATGCCAGAGTTTGCGTACTCCGATCTGCTGCCCCTGGGAGAGGACACCACGCCCTACCGCCTGGTGACCTCCGAAGGTGTCTCCACCTTCGAGGCCGACGGCCGTACGTTCCTCAAGGTCGAGCCCGAGGCGCTGCGCACGCTCGCCGCCGAGGCGATCCGCGACATCCAGCACTTCCTGCGCCCGGCCCACCTGGCCCAGCTGCGCCGGATCATCGACGACCCGGAGGCGTCGAGCAACGACAAGTTCGTCGCGCTCGACCTCCTCAAGAACGCGAACATCGCGGCCGCGGGCGTCCTCCCCATGTGCCAGGACACCGGCACCGCGATCGTCATGGGCAAGCGCGGTCAGAACGTGCTGACCCCGGGCCGCGACGAGGAGGCCCTGTCGAAGGGCATCTACGACGCGTACACCCAGCTCAACCTGCGGTACTCGCAGATGGCCCCCGTCACCATGTGGGAGGAGAAGAACACCGGCTCGAACCTGCCCGCGCAGATCGAGCTGTACGCGACCGACGGCGGCGCGTACAAGTTCCTCTTCATGGCCAAGGGCGGCGGCTCCGCCAACAAGTCCTTCCTCTACCAGGAGACGAAGGCCGTCCTCAACGAGGCGAGCATGATGAAGTTCCTGGAGGAGAAGATCCGCTCGCTCGGCACGGCCGCCTGCCCGCCGTACCACCTGGCGATCGTCGTCGGCGGCACGAGCGCCGAGTTCGCGCTCAAGACCGCGAAGTACGCGTCCGCGCACTACCTGGACGAGCTGCCCACCGAGGGCTCGGCCGAGACCGGCCACGGCTTCCGCGACACGGAGCTGGAGGAGAAGGTCTTCGAGCTGACGCAGAAGATCGGCATCGGCGCGCAGTTCGGCGGCAAGTACTTCTGCCACGACGTCCGCGTCGTCCGCCTCCCCCGCCACGGCGCCTCGCTGCCCGTCGCGATCGCCGTCTCCTGCTCGGCCGACCGCCAGGCCGTCGCGAAGATCACCGCCGAGGGCGTCTTCCTGGAGCAGCTGGAGACCGACCCGGCGCGCTTCCTGCCGGAGACGACCGACACCGAGCTGAACGGCGGCTCCGCCGCGGGCCTCTCCGAGGAGAGCGACGTCGTCACCATCGACCTGAACCAGCCGATGGACGACATCCTCGCCGAGCTGACCAAGTACCCGGTCAAGACCCGGCTGTCCCTCAACGGCCCGCTGGTCGTGGCGCGCGACATCGCGCACGCCAAGATCAAGGAGCGCCTGGACGCGGGCGAGGAGATGCCCCAGTACCTGAAGGACCACCCGGTCTACTACGCGGGCCCGGCCAAGACCCCCGAGGGGTACGCCTCCGGTTCCTTCGGCCCGACGACGGCCGGCCGCATGGACTCGTACGTGGAGCAGTTCCAGGCGGCGGGCGGCTCGAAGGTCATGCTGGCCAAGGGCAACCGCTCGCAGCAGGTCACGAACGCCTGCGGCAGCCACGGCGGCTTCTACCTCGGCTCGATCGGCGGCCCGGCGGCCCGGCTCGCCCAGGACTGCATCAAGAAGGTCGAGGTCGTCGAGTACGAGGAGCTCGGCATGGAGGCGGTCTGGAAGATCGAGGTCGAGGACTTCCCTGCCTTCATCGTCGTGGACGACAAGGGCAACGACTTCTTCCAGAACCCGGCGCCCGAGCCGACCTTCACGCACATCCCGGTGCGGGGTCCCGGCCTCGGCTGAGCCGTTCCGCGCGACGTCCCGACGACGCCCCCGTTCCGTACGTACGGAGCGGGGGCGTCGTCGCGTACCCGGACCGCGGGTGTCGTCGCGTACCCGGACCGGGGGGTGTCGTCGATCTCCGCTCAGAAACTCGCTACCGACCGGTAGACCTCCCGTTACCTACCGGTCAGTATTGGCCGCGAGCATGTCAACCACTGAGCCGGTAGACCCCTCGGGAGCCCCCCATGCCCTCCGCACCCCCCACCACCCCCACCGCCCCGTCGTCCGCCCGCAGGCGCGTCGCCGCCGGCGCCACGGGCGCGCTGGCCCTGACGGCGTTCCTCGTCGTCGGCCCCGCGCCCGCCGCCTCCGCGGCCGACCCGGACACCCACCTGGTGTCGACCGCCGCCCTCGCGGACGTGGACTACGCGACCTGGCGCAAGGACGTGGCCGCCGTCGTCGCCGAGGCCCGCCCGTACATCGAGGAGCGCGCGAAGGACGCCGGCAGCGAGAAGCAGGCGATCGTCCTCGACATCGACAACTCCTCCCTGGAGACCGACTTCCACCCCTTCTGGGAGCTGCCGACCCCGGCCATCGCGGACGTCCGTGACCTGGTCCAGGACGCCCACGACAAGGGCGTGGCGGTCTTCTTCGTCACCGCCCGCCCCGGGATCATCCACTCCCTCACCGACTGGAACCTGAAGCGGGCCGGATACCCCGTCGACGGCCTGTACGTGCGCTCGCTGCCCGACCTGTTCGCCGAGGTCAGCGCGTACAAGACCGAGAAGCGCGCGGAGATCGAGGCCAAGGGCTACACGATCATCGCGAACATCGGCAACAACACCACCGACATCGTCGGCGGGCACGCCGAGCGCGCCTTCAAGCTGCCCGACTACGACGGCAAGCTCTCCTGACGGAGCTCCCACAGGCCCTAGGGCCGGGTGAGGTGGAACTCCAGCCGTGAGTAGGCCCCGTCCGGGGTCGAGCGGATGTGGCCGCTCACGTCCTTGAAGTCGCCGGTCCCGCCGGTGACGGCGATGTCGAACGGGGCGGGCTGCTGCTCGCCCGAGTCGATCGGGAGGAGCGTCTGGCCGGCGATCTGCCCGCGCTGGCCGGCGGGGCCGCCGGTCAGGACGAAGCTGCCCACGCACAGCAGCTCGCCGGGGGTGTCGGCGCGCACCACGGTGCAGGTCACGCCGTCCCGGCCGAGCTGCTCGCCGCCCTTGGACCTGAACAGGTCCTCGGCGAAGACGAAGGAGTCGCCGACTTCGGGCGCCGGAGCGCTCTCCTCGCCCTCGTCGCCGGAGATGTCCTTGGCGTAGAGGGTGAAATCGAGGGCCACGGCCTGGGTGTCGACGGCGGACGGGGCTGCCGAAACCGGGGCTGCGGCGCCGAAGGCGACGAGCGCGACGGTCGCCGCGCCGAGCGCGCCGATCCTCCTGAAGCTTCGGGACATGACCTGCCTCCTCGCGGGTGGTGGATCTCCCTCTCGGCTCGCTTCATTGTCCGCCGCCCGCCGCGGTCCCGCCCGCGCGCGCCGCTACTCTGACGCGCATGGAACACCCGATACGGATCATGGTCCCGACTGCCGCTCTCCTGGTCAGCGGGGTGCTGACGGCCGGTTGCGCCGCCCCCGAGCCGCTGCCCGAGGTCACCCAGGGCGCCCGGCCGGCCACGACGCCGAGCACGACCCCGGCGGCGCCGGCCACGCCGGCCGCGGCCGCCTCCCGCGCGACCCTCGGCGGGCCGGGCACGGCCTGCGCGCTGCCCGTCTCGTTCGGTCTGGCGGAGCAGTGGAAGCCCGAGGCGATCGAGAACCCGGAGAGCGAGGAGTTCGCTGCGCTCACCCGCCAGGGACCGGCCACGGTCCGCTGCGAGGTGGACGCCAAGCCGGCGGGGCACGTCGGTTACCTCCGGGTGTGGACGGCGGGGAAGGGCCCGGCCCGGGCCGCCCTCGAAGGCTTCGTGAAGGCCGAGGAGAAGACCTCCGCCGTCATCTACCGGGAGACGAAGGCGGGCGCGGTGCCCGCCACCGAGGTGACGTACACGGTCCGCAACGATCTGATGGAGGAGTCCAAGGAGGAGCGGGCCTTCGCCGTCGCGACCCCGAAGGGGACGGTGATCGTCCACCTCGGCGGACTCGACACGGAGGAACACCGGGCGATGCTCCCGGCGTACGAGCTGGCCAGGACGACGCTGAAGCTCGGCTGAGCCCGGCGGCCGAGCCAGGCAGCTCCGTTTCGGACGAACAGAGCCGTGGCCCCACGAACAGAGCCGTGGCCCCCGTCCCGCACCGGACGAGGGCCACGGCGTTCCGCGAGGGAGCGGACGACTACGCGAAGTTCTGCTTCGCGGAGCCGTCGCAGTTCTGGAGCCGGATCGGCTCCTTCGCCGCGCCCTGGGTGAGGCAGAGGCCCGTCGCGCCGGCGGGCCGGATCGTCGCGCCGTCACGGACGAACTTCTGGTTGGCGCCGCCGTGGCAGTTCCAGATGATGAGCGCCCTGCCCGCCTGGAAGCCGGACGCGGGCACGTCGACGCAGCGGTCCTGGGTGAGTTGGGTGTGGACGGTCCGGCGGGTGGAGTCGTACCACCAGCCCTGATTGCGGCCACCGTGGCAGTCCCAGCCGACCACACCGGTGTTGTTGGCCGAGGAGGCGGCCTCGACGTCGACGCACTGGCCGGTGGCCTGGTTCCTCAACGGCTTGTACGCGTCGTCCCAGGCGACCGGGAAGAGCGTCGGCTTGCCATAGGAGTCGACGTCGGCGCAGCCGGCCTCGCGGAGACCCGAGGCGTAGATCTGCGTGAGGCAGGAGGCGAAGGCGGCGTGTCCTCGGGCGTTCGGGTGGAAGGACTGCCGGACCGAGTTCTCGTCCGGGGTGCCGGGCTTGGAGAGGTCGATGTAGAGCCCGCGGGCCCAGGCGTCCTCCATGCAGACCTCGTGGCCGTGGAAGAGCCGCGAGTTGTCGAGGTAGACGGCCCCGGTCGAGGCGGCGGCCTTGCGCATGCCGCGTTCGAAGGCGGGGACGGCGGTGTTGCGGCCCCAGACGGTGTCGGAGTCGTAGCCGAGGCCGCCGCAGCTCAGCTTGCCGGGGAAGGAGGGGTTGTCGTGGAAGTCGGGGCCGATGGGGCTGGGGTAGCCCATGACGACGAGCTTGTAGTCGCCGTCGGCGTATCCGGCGTCGCGCATGACGGTCTTGAGGTCGCGCACGGTCTGCTCGACCTTGGGGACGAGCGCGTCGACGCGGGCCTGCCAGCCGGGGGCGTACTTGGGCTCGCAGGCGCCCTGGAGCAGCAGGTAGCGCTGGACGCAGTCGGTCATGACGGGGCCGAACTGCAGGTCGTCGTTGGCTCCGGCGACGAGCAGGACCATCTTGATCCGGGTGTTGCGGGCCTTGACGGCGAGGTTGTCGCTCTGGACGAGCTCGTCGGCGTACTGCTTCGAGCCGCCGATCCGGATGTTGCCGGTGTAGGCGCCGGAGCAGGAGACGTTGAAGGTGAGGTCCGCGGGGATGCCGGTGCGGTGGATGGCGGCGTCCGGAGCGCGGTGGCACCAGTTGGTCGGGCCGTTGGTGGGGGGTTCGTAGGTGCCGACGCCCTCGCCGGAGATCTCGCTGTCGCCGAGGGAGATCAGGCCGGTCTTGCGCTGCGCGAGCGGACGCTCGGCGGGGTCGCCGTAGATCTTGGTGGCCTCGGCGGCCCGGATCGCCTCCAGCTCGGGCGGGAGCGGTACGGAAGCGGTGACCGATGCTGTGAGGGTGCCGGTGGCTCCGGCGGGCGCGGCGGCGGTCATCGTGCCGAGCGCGGCGGCGGCCGCGGCGACGGCCGCGATGGGCCAGCGGAGTCTGTACCTGGTGCGCGTCATTGCGCCTCCTGGAAGTGGGGTTACCCACGGTTTTTACTGGTCGGTACGCGTGTTGGGAATACATCGAACAAGACAAGTGCTCAGCTTTTACAGGAGGTTGAGAGAGATGGCGAGGAAGATGACGACGAACAGCGCAGCCGGCGAGTACCGCGTCGAGCACGACTCCATGGGCGAGGTGCGGGTCCCCGCGCACGCCAAGTGGCGTGCCCAGACCCAGCGGGCCGTGGAGAACTTCCCCGTGTCGGGCCAGCGCCTGGAGCGCGCCCACATCGAGGCCCTGGCCCGGATCAAGGCCGCCGCGGCCACGGTCAACGCCGAGCTCGGGGTGATCGACGCGGACCGGGCCGGGGCGATCGTCTCGGCGGCGGAGGAGGTCGCCGACGGGCGGTGGGACGACCACTTCCCCGTGGACGTCTTCCAGACCGGCTCCGGCACCTCGTCCAACATGAACGCCAACGAGGTGATCGCCACCCTCGCCTCCGAGCGGCTCCCCGAGGACCGGGACGTCCACCCCAACGACCACGTGAACGCCTCGCAGTCGTCCAACGACGTCTTCCCGTCCTCCATCCACATCGCGGCCACCGGCGCCGTCACCCGCGACCTGATCCCCGCCCTCGACCATCTGGCCACCTCCCTGGAGCGAAAATCAGCCGAATTCTCGACCGTGGTGAAGTCCGGCCGTACGCACCTGATGGATGCCACCCCGGTCACCCTCGGCCAGGAGTTCGGCGGCTACGCGGCCCAGGTCCGGTACGGCGTGGAGCGGCTGCGCGCCGCACTCCCCCGGCTCGCCGAACTCCCCCTCGGCGGTACGGCGGTGGGCACCGGGATCAACACCCCGGCCGGCTTCTCCGCGGCCGTCATCGCGGAGGTCGCGCGGGCGACCGGCCTGCCGCTGACGGAGGCCCGCGACCACTTCGAGGCGCAGGGCGCCCGCGACGCGCTCGTCGAGACGTCCGGGCAGCTCAGGACCGTCGCCGTATCCCTCACCAAGATCGCCAATGATCTGCGCTGGATGGCCAGCGGCCCGCGCACGGGCCTGGCGGAGATCAACCTCCCCGACCTCCAGCCGGGCTCGTCGATCATGCCGGGCAAGGTGAACCCGGTGGTCCCGGAGGCGGTCCTGATGGTCGCCGCGCAGGTGACCGGAAACGACACCACGGTGGCGGTGGCGGGCGCCGCGGGGAACTTCGAGCTCAACGTGATGCTGCCGGTGATGGCCAGAAACCTCCTGGAGTCGGTACGGCTGCTCGCCAACGCCTCCCGGCTGCTCGCGGACCGCACGGTCGACGGCATCACCGCCAACGTCGAACGCGCCCGCGAGTACGCCGAGTCCTCGCCGTCCGTGGTCACCCCGCTGAACAAGTACATCGGCTACGAGGAGGCCGCCAAGGTCGCCAAGAAGTCCCTCGCCGAGCGGAAGACCATCCGCGAGGTGGTACTCGCCTCCGGGTACGTCGAGCGGGGCGACCTCACGGTCGAGCAGCTGGACGAAGCGCTCGACGTGCTGCGGATGACGCACCCGTAGACCAGGGCTGACTCATCCGTGACCTGTACCGCAGCGCTCGTGGGAGCGCGCCCCTAAGATCTGCGCATGACAGAGTCGGGCGGCCCTCAGCACTGGGCGCCGGGGGAGCAGATCCTCTGGCGCTACCGCGGCAACGGCACCGGCGCCGTGCACATCTGCCGGCCGGTGACCGTCGTCCAGGACACGTCCGAGCTGCTCGCGGTCTGGATGGCGCCGGGCACCGAATGCGTACGGCCCGTGCTCAGCGACGGCACGCCCGTCCACGAGGAGCCGCTCGCCACCCGGTACACCGCCCCGCGCACCACGGAACGGTCCCGCTGGTTCGGCAGCGGCGTCCTCAAACTGGCCCGGCCCGGGGACCCCTGGTCGGTGTGGCTGTTCTGGGAGCGCGGCTGGCGCTTCCGCAGCTGGTACGTGAACCTGGAGGAGCCGCGGGCCCGCTGGTCCGGCGGCGTCGACTCCGAGGACCACTTCCTCGACATCTCCGTCTACCCCGACCGCAGTTGGCTGTGGCGGGACGAGGACGAGTTCGCGCAGGCCCAGCGGGCCGGTCTGATGGACGCGGAGCAGGCCGCGCGGGTGCGGGCGGCGGGGCAGCGGGCGGTGGATCTGATCCGGTCCTGGGGGACGCCGTTCGCGGACGGCTGGGAGGACTGGCGGCCCGATCCGGGGTGGCCGGTGCCGCACCTCCCCGGCGACTGGGACCGCACTCCGGCCCATACGGCCCCGTGAGACCCTTGATGCGCCCCCGGGGTTCAAACGTAGGATCGTCCTCCGCACGACAGAAGCGGATCGAACAGCACGTCAGACCGACCGGGCGCCACGTCAACGACTGAGCACAGCACAGGACCTGACCACAAGTCATCCACGAAGGGGAGAGCAGTGCCGGACGTGCGCCCGGGTGTTCCGACCCCTGCCGTTGCCGCCTCTCGCGGAACGTCCACATCCGCTGCATACGAGGGGTTTATCCCTGCCGAAGGCGCGGCATCGGCGAGAAGAGCGAGTGCATCGCACCACCGGCCCGGACGGACGGAATCCCACGCGTGACGGAGCATCCCACCTCCCACGAAGGCCGACAGCCGCTGGCTGCCCGGCCGCAGGAACGCGCGCGCCCTCGCCAGGAGGCGGCGGCCGCCGGCCTGCCTTCCGACGTGCCCGCCCAGCCGGGCGGCCCGGCGGACCGGACGGCGACGGCCCCCGGTACGGACACGCCGGTGACGAGCGGCACCCCAGGCAGCCAAGGCGCCCCCGGCGCCCCCGGCACCCCCGACGCTCCCGCGACGGCGGGAACGCCGCGTACCCCCGGCACGTCGGGCACGTCCGGCGCTCCCGGCTCGCCCGGCGAGACAGCCGGCGGTCCGGGCGGCGGGCCCGGTGCCCCCGGGGCCGTGGCCGTCGCCGTGGCCGCGCAGAGCCCCGGCGCAGGCCGGGGCCCCGACGGCGCCACGCGGCGCGAGGGCGAGCGGCTGCGGTTCGTCGGCGCCGCGACCCGCCGGATCGCACGCGGGCTCGACCTCGACGAGATCGTGCTCGGCCTGTGCCGGGCGACCGTGCCCACCTTCTCCGACGAGATCCTGGTCTACCTGCGCGATCCGCTGCCGGTGGGCGACGAGCGCCCGGTGGCGCCGTTCGTCCTACGGCTGCGCCGCACGGACCGCCTCCGGTTAAGCGAACTGGAGGGCGAGGAGCTCGTCCTCGTGCCCGATCCGGATCCGACCCCCGCGGCCGAACTCTGCGAGGTGCGGTCCGGCGGGGCGCTCGCCGAGGTGCTGCGCGGCGTGCGACCGGTGTTCGGGGACTCCGCCGCCGCCAAGACCGCGCTGACCGAACTCCTCGGCTCCGAGCATCCGCTGCCCGGCGGGCTGCGGGCGATACTCGCGCCGCTGCGCGGCCGGCGCCGGGTGATCGGCGCTGCCGTCTTCCTGCGCCGTCCCGAGCGGGCCGGTTTCGAGCCGAACGACCTGCTCGTCGCGGCACAGTTGGCGACGCACACCGCGCTCGGCATCGACAAGGCCGTCCTGTACGGCCGCGAGGCGTACATCGCGGACGAGCTCCAGCGGACGATGCTGCCGGACTCCCTCCCGCAGCCGACCGGCGTCCGGCTCGCCTCGCGCTACCTCCCGGCGGCCGAGACGGCCCGGGTCGGCGGCGACTGGTACGACGCGATCCCGCTGCCCGGCAGCAGGGTCGCCCTGGTCGTCGGCGACGTCATGGGCCACTCCATGACCTCGGCCGCGATCATGGGCCAGCTGCGCACCACCGCGCAGACCCTGGCCGGGCTCGACCTGCCGCCGCAGGAGGTCCTGCACCACCTGGACGAGCAGGCGCAGCGGCTCGGCGAGAACCGGATGGCCACCTGCATGTACGCGGTGTACGACCCGGTCTCGCACCGGATCACCGTGGCCAACGCCGGTCACCCGCCGCCGATACTGCTCCACCTCGGCGGTCGTGCCGAGGTGCTGCGGGTGCCGCCCGGCGCCCCGATCGGGGTCGGTGGCGTCGACTTCGAGGCGGTCGAGCTGGACGCCCCGGCGGGCGCGACGCTGCTGCTCTACACGGACGGTCTCGTGGAGTCCCGGCTGCGGGACGTGTGGACCGGGATCGAGCAGCTGCGGGAGCGCCTCGCGGCGACAGCGCAGCTGACCGGGCCGGACCACTCGCCGCCCCTTGAGGCGCTCTGCGACGACGTCCTGGACATGCTGGGTCCGGGCGACCGGGACGACGACATCGCGCTGCTCGCGGCCCGGTTCGAGGGGATCGCCCCGAGCGACGTGGCGTACTGGTTCCTGGAGCCGGAGGACGCGGCTCCGGGGCGGGCGCGGCGGCTCGCCCGGCGGGCGCTCGCCCGCTGGGACCTGGAGGAGCTGACCGACTCGGTCGAGCTGCTGATCAGCGAGGTCGTGACGAACGCCGTGCGGTACGCGGAGCGGCCGGTGACGCTGCGGCTGCTCAAGACGGACGTGCTGCGCTGCGAGGTCGGCGACGACTCGCCGCAGCTGCCCCGGCAGCGGCGGGCGCGGGACACGGACGAGGGCGGGCGCGGCCTGTTCCTGGTGAACCGGCTGGCCCGCCGGTGGGGGGCCACCCGGCTCTCGGGCGGCAAGGTCGTCTGGTTCGAGCTGGCCACGCGGAGCTGAGCGAGACGGCGGGACACGAGTGATGGCCGGACCCCCGTGGGGTCCGGCCATCACCGCTCACAGCCTTACGGCCTCACAGCCTTACGGCCTCACTGCCCCCGATCAGGGCCCCCGGTGTTGTCGTCACCGGTCTCCCCCTGATCCGGGTCCGGCGGCTGGATCGTCGTCGGGTCGGTCGTCGGCGGCCCGGTCGTGGGCGGCGGCGTGGTCGGGTCCTGGGTCGGAGGCGCCGGGTCGCGGGTGGGCTCCGGCGGCGTGGTGACGGGGTCCCGGGTCGGCTCCGGCGGTGTGGTGGCCGTCGAGGTCGGCGGGGGCGTCGGGTCCGGGGACCTGGTGGTCGGCTCCTCGGTCGGCTCCTCCGGAGCCTCGGTGGTCCGGGTGGGGTCCGGGTCCGGCTCGTACGAGCCCGTTCCCCCGGTCCCGGTCCCGTTCTCGGTCTCCAGGTCGAAGCGGGCGTCGGAGCCGCCGTCGAGGGCGCTGGTGGTGTAGTCGCCCCAGATCTGGGCGGGGGTGCGGCCACCGTTGGCGCGGCCCTCGTTGATGGTGTTGGTGAGGGTGACCTGGTTGCCCTTGGTGTCCTCGCCGAAGAGACCGACGGCGGTGACGAGTTCGGGGGTGTAGCCCACGAACCAGGCGGAACGGTTGTTCTCGGAGGTGCCGGTCTTGCCGGCGGCGTCGTAGTCACCGGCGGCGCGGAAGCCGGAGCCGCTCTGCACGACGCCCTGCATGGCCTTGGTGACGGTGTCGGCGGCCTCGCGGCTGATGACCTGGCTGCCGATCGCGTCCACGGGCTCGACCTTGCGGTCCCTGTGCGCGGCGGCCTTCACCAGGGTCGGGGTGACCTGCTTGCCGTGGTTGTCGAGCGTCGCGTACACCCCGGCCATGTCCAGGGTCGAGGCGCCCATGGTGCCGAGGGACATGGCGGGGCTGAGGCCGAAGTCCTGGCCGTCCTTCATGCCGAGGGCGAGGGCGGTCTTCTTGGTCTCGGCCTCGCCGACGTCGACGATCATCTGGGCGAAGGCCGAGTTGATGGAGCTGTTGGTGGCCTTCTGGACGGTGACGGGGCCGTGGTTTCGGTTGTCCTCGTTCTCCGGCGCGAAGGGGATGGCGCTGCCGACGACCGGGCGCTTGCTGGTGCCGTCGTAGATCGTGCCGAGACCTATCTCCCGCCCGTCCTGGGTCTCCGAGCCGTTGTCGATGGCGGAGGCGAGGACGATCGGCTTGAAGGTCGAGGCGGGCTGGTAGTCGCGGCGGGTCGCGTTGGACGTCCAGTGCTCGGTGGCGCCGACGCCGCCGTACATGGCGACGACCGCGCCGGTCTTCGGGTCGACGGAGGTGGCGCCGGCCTGGACGGTGGCGTCCTTCTTGTCGCCCTTGCGGTCGAGCTTGGCCTCCAGCTGCCGGTCGACGGCCTTGACGAGGTCCTTCTGCTTCTTCTCGTCGATGGTGAGGGTGATCGTCCAGCCGCCGGCCTTGATGTCCTCCTCGCTGACGCCCTGGCGCATCAGCTCCTGGTTGGCGGCCTCGACGATGTATCCGGTCTGGCCCTCCATGCCGGGGGCGGGCTTGGCCTTCTGCGGCACGGGGAACTTCATGCCGGCGCGCTCGGTCGACGAGAGCCAGCCCTCGCCGACCATGTTGTCGAGGACGTAGTTCCAGCGCTCCTCGACGAGCTTGCGGCCGGTGGTGCTCGCGGAGGTCCAGTCGTACTGGTTGGGCGCCTGGAGCAGCGAGGCGAGGTAGGCGCCCTGGGCGGTGGTGAGCTCGGTGGCGTCGACGCCGTAGTACGAGCGGGCGGCGGCCTGGATGCCGTAGGAGGAGCGGCCGTAGTAGCTCGTGTTCATGTACCCGGCGAGGATGTCGCTCTTGCTCGTCTCCTGGTCCACCTTGATGGCGATGACCATTTCCTTGAGCTTGCGCGTCGCCGTCTGGTCCTGGCTCAGGTAGAAGTTCTTGACGTACTGCTGGGTGATGGTCGAACCACCCTGCTTGCCCTGGCCGGTGAGCGTCGACCAGGCGGCGCGCGTGGTGCCCTTGATGTCGACGCCGTTGTCCCGGTAGAAGCTCTTGTTCTCGGCGGCGACGAAGGCCTTCTGGACCGGCTCGGGGATCTTCTCCAGGCCGACGATCTCGCGGTTTATCTCGCCGGTGCGGGCGAGGATCTTGCCGTTGGCGTACTTGTAGATGTTGCTCTGCATGGTCGCCTCGGCGTTGGCCGTCGGCACGGGGACGATGACGTAGACGATGTACAGGGCGCCCATGGCGAGCAGGCAGAACACGAAGAAGGTGCCCAGGAGCTTCTTCCAGGAGAAGAAGCGGCGTATGCCGCGCTTCTTCGCCTTGCTCTTGTCCGGTCGGCCCATGGGTCCTGTCGCTCCACTCGTCGTGTGTCTCGGCGCCTCGGCTGTCGCGCGTCCGCGCCGGATCAGCTCAGCAAGCTAACACCGACGATGCAGACAATTGGCAACCGATCACGCCTTTTCCGGACGTGAGAATCAGCACCCACCCCCAGAGGAACCGACGCTCGAACGGGCCCGATGGTTGCGCGCCCGCAGCAATCGAGATCAGGCCGCGAGGAACGCTCCACGCCGCTCCCGACCACTATGCATCGTGCGTATACACCCCGTGTACAGTGACGCGCATGTCCATCGGTCACACCCTTCTGGGTCTCCTGGAATCCGGACCGCGCCACGGTTACGACCTCAAGCGCGCCTTCGACGAGCGGTTCGGTCACGACCGGCCCCTGCACTACGGCCAGGTCTACTCGACCATGTCCAGGCTCCTGAAGAACGGCCTGGTCGTCGTCGACGGCGTCGAGGCGGGCGGCGGGCCCGAGCGCAAGCGGTACGCGATCACCGACGCCGGCATCACCGATGTCGCCTCGTGGCTCGCCACCCCCGAGAAGCCCGAGCCGTACCTCCAGTCCACGCTCTACACCAAGGTCGTCCTGGCGCTGCTCACCGGCCGCGGGGCCGCCGACCTCCTCGACACCCAGCGCTCCGAGCACCTGCGGCTGATGCGCGAGCTCACCCGGCGCAAGAAGGACGGCGACCTCGCCGACCAGCTCATCTGCGACCACGCCCTCTTCCACCTGGAAGCGGATCTGCGCTGGCTGGAACTGACCGCCGCCCGTCTCGACCGGCTCGCCGAGGAGGTCCGCCGATGAACACCGCCCCGCTCCTGCGGGCCACCGGCCTCGACAAGGCCTACGGCTCCACCCCGGCGCTCGCGGGCGCCGACTTCTCCCTCCGGGCCGGCGAGGTCGTCGCCGTGATGGGCCCGTCCGGCTCCGGCAAGTCCACGCTGCTGCACTGCCTGGCCGGAATCGTGCGGCCCGACGCGGGCACGATCACCTACGACGGGCGAGAGCTCACCGCGCTCTCCGACACCGCGCGCAGCTCCCTGCGCCGGACCGACTTCGGCTTCGTCTTCCAGTTCGGCCAGCTCGTCCCCGAGCTGACCTGCGTGGAGAACGTCGCCCTCCCGCTCCGCCTGAACGGCGAGCGCCGGAAGGCCGCCGAGGCCAGGGCCGCCGAGTGGCTCGCCCGCCTGGAGGTCGACACCGTCGCGGGCAAGCGCCCCGGCGAGATATCCGGCGGCCAGGGACAGCGCGTCGCCGTCGCCCGTGCCCTCGTCTCCGCCCCGCGGGTGATCTTCGCCGACGAGCCGACGGGCGCGCTCGACTCCCTCAACGGCGAGCGGGTCATGCGGCTGCTCACCGACGCCTCCCGGGACACCGGTGCCGCCGTCGTCCTCGTCACCCACGAGGCCCGCGTCGCCGCCTACTCCGACCGGGAGATCGTCGTACGGGACGGCTCGGTACGGGACGCGGAGTGGGCGGCATGAGCCTTGCCACCTGGGCCCGCGACCTGGCGCTCGGCGGCCGGTTCGCGGTCACCGGCGGACGCCCCGGCCTCCTCCGTACCCTGCTGACCGCCACCGGGGTCGGCTTCGGCGTGGCCCTGCTGCTCGTCGCCGTCTCGCTGCCCAACATGACGTTCCAGCGGGAGGTACGGGAGTCCGAGCGCGCCGTCGACGGCAGCCAGCAGATCGACTCGCCCCGGCCCGACTCCTTCCTCCACCTCGGCCGGACGACGGTCTACCGGGACGACGTCGTCACCGGTCTGCTGGTGCGCCCCGAGGGCGACGCGCCCCCGGCCCCGCCGGGCACCGCGACACTGCCCGCCGTCGGCGAGATGGCCGTCTCCCCCGCACTCCGCGAGCTGCTCGATTCCCCCGAGGGCGCCCTCCTCAAGGAGCGGCTCCCCTACAAGGTCACCGGGACGATCGGCCCGGCCGGACTCATCGGCCCGGCCGAGCTGCGGTACCTCGCCCAGGTCGACTTCCTCACCACCGACAACTTCGACGGGCGCGGCACGCGCTACGGCTGGTCGGTGCCCGAGGAACCGCTGAACGCGTTCCTGATCCTGCTCGTCATCGTCGCCTGTGTCGTCCTGCTGCTACCGGTGCTCGTCTTCATCGCGACCGCCGTCCGCTTCGGCGGCGAACAGCGCGACCGGCGGCTCGCGGCCCTGCGGCTGGTCGGCGCGGACACGGCGATGACCCGCCGGATCGCCGCCGGCGAGTCCCTCGCGGGCGCGCTGCTCGGTCTCCTGGTGGGCCTCGGACTCTTCGCGGTGGCACGGCGGTTCGCCGGGTCCTTCACGATCTGGGACGTCAACGCCTACCCCTCCGACGTCGTGCCGATGACCGCGCTCGCCGTGATCGTCCTCGTCGCGGTCCCGGTCTCCTCGGTCGTGGTCACGCTCTTCGCGCTGCGCGGCGTGGCGATCGAGCCGCTCGGGGTCGTCCGCGTCTCCACGCCCCGCCGCCGCCGGGTGTGGTGGCGGCTGCTGCTCCTGGCGGCCGGCGCGGCGCTGCTCGTCCCGCTCATGGGCAAGGTCTCGGTGACCCAGACGAGCGTCGACACCGTCGGGATCGCGGCCGGCACCACGCTCGCCCTGATCGGTCTCACCACGCTCCTCCCGTGGCTCGTCGAGGCCTGCGTGAAGCGCCTGCACGCCGGTCCGGTGGCCTGGCAGCTGGCGGTCCGCAGACTCCAGCTGAGCAGTGGGACGGCAGCCCGCGCGGTCAGCGGCATCGTCGTCGCGGCGACCGGGGCGATCGCCCTCCAGATGCTCTTCCAGGCGATGGAGAAGGACTTCACGGAGCTCACGGGCCAGGACACGTCCCGCGCCCAGATCGCGATCGGCGCCGACGCGCGGACCGTCGACGAGGCCCGCGGGATCATCGCCCGCGTCGAGCGGACCGAGGGCGTCACCGGGGTGATCGGCATCGTCCAGTCGAACGTGTGGCGGACCGGGCCCCTCAAGGAAGGCGAGGAGTTCGCCCCGATGGCCTCGCTCCGGGTCGGCGACTGCGCCTCCCTCAAGGAGTACGCGACGCTGCCCTCCTGCACGGACGGCGACGTCTTCGTCTTCCTCGCCCACGGCGCGCAGGGCAGTCCGGACGACAGCCGGGTCACCAGCGCCGCCCGCCCGGGCGCCGTGGTCGCCCTGCGCGACCCGTATCCGCACCCGGACGCGCCGAAGCGCCCCGAGGGCGACAAGGTGCCGGAGTGGCGCATCCCGGCCACCGCCCGGATCGTGGACTCCCGGCCCGACCCGACCGGCATGTACGAGTACGGCGTCCTCGCCACCCCGTCGGCGATCGACGCCGGGCTGCTCGACGAGCCCGACGCGCAGACCATGGTCCGGCTCGACCCGGCCGTGCCGGACGCCGCCGAGCACGTACGGAACACGGCGGCGGCCATCGATCCGACGTCCTGGGTCCGCACCCTGCAGGACACCCAGCGGGACGCCGCGTTCTCCAGCGTCCGCACGGGCATCCTGGTCGGCTCCACCCTGACGATGCTCCTGGTGGCGGCCTCGCTCCTGGTCGCGACACTGGAGCAGCTCAGGGACCGCAGGCGGCTGCTCTCCTCGCTCGTCGCCTTCGGCACCCGCCGCTCGACCCTGAGCTGGTCGGTGCTGTGGCAGACGGCGATCCCGATCGCCCTCGGTCTGGTCCTCGCCGTGGCGGGCGGGCTCGGTCTCGGGGTGGTCCTGCTGAAGATGGGCGGGCAGCGGGTCCAGGACTGGTGGGTCTTCCTGCCGGTCGCCGGGATCGGGCTCGGACTGATCGCGGCCGTGACGCTCCTGAGCATGCCGGTCCTGTGGCGGCTGATGCGGGCGGACGGGCTGCGCACGGAGTAATCCGTCGAGCGGATGTACGCCGGTGGGCGCGGGTACCTGGAGCCGGGGGGCTTCGGGAACCCGCGCCCACCGCGCGTGCAGGGGGTACGGGGGGACGGGCGTCAGGAACCCGCGCCCACGACGCGTACCGGAAGCCCCTTCATCGCGCCCCGCAGCGCCTCCGCCAGCTCCTCGAACTCGGCGTGCCGGGCCGCGCCCGTCCGCATCGCGAGGGCGATCCGCCGCGAGGGCGCCGGTTCCGTGAACAGCCCTGTCCACAGGGCGCTGTTACGGGCGGTCTCGACGGTCACCGCGGTGCGCGGCAGCAGGGTCACCCCGAGGCCGCCGGCCACCAGCTGGACCAGGGTGGAGAGGCCGGCCGCGGTGGTGGTGACCTCGGCGCCGCCGGTACGGCCGGCCTCGCGGCAGATGTCGAGGGCCTGGTCCCGCAGGCAGTGCCCCTCGTCAAGGAGCAGCAGCCGCAGCTCCTTGAGGGCCTCGCGCGGGATGTCGTCCCGTCCGGCCAGCGGATGCCCCTGCGGGGTGACGAGCACGAAGTCCTCGTCGAAGAGCGGCAGTTCGGTGACGCCGGGCACGCCCAGCGGCACGGCGAGCAGGAGCAGGTCGAGCCGCCCGGCCGCGAGGCCCTCCAGGAGCGAGGAGGTCTGCTCCTCGTGGACCTGGAGGTCGAGGTCCGGGTAGCGGCGATGGACGAGCCGCAGGACGGTGGGCAGCAGATACGGGGCGACGGTCGGGATCACCCCGAGCCGCAGCACCCCGGTGAACGGCGCCTGGGCCGCCTCCGCCTCCTCCATCAGCTCGGCGACCGCGTCGAGGACGGCCCGCGCACGGACCGCGAGCCGCTCCCCCGCGGGCGAGAGCAGCACCTTCCGCGTCGTACGCTCGAGGAGCTGGACACCGAGTGCCTCTTCGAGAGCCGAAACCGCGCCCGAGAGCGCGGGCTGGCTCATGCCGATGGCCGCCGCCGCATCGCGGAAGTGCAGATGCTCGGCGACCGCGGCGAAGGCTCTGAGCTGCGAAAGACTCGGCTGCTTGCCTCGGTGCGGGCTGTAGGGCGGGGTGTACGGGGATGCCACTGATAACCACCTTCGATCAACACGACCCACTCTAGCTATTTCACTGATCAATGCACTCCGTGCCATGCTGTGAACACGTCCAACCCCCACGGAAGACCCCAAAAGGGACCCTTCCCGTTTCGCAAGGAGAGCGCGTGCTCACTGTCGGTGACAAGTTCCCCACCTACGACCTGACCGCCTGCGTGTCGCTGGAGAGCGGCAAGGAGTTCGAGCAGATCGACCACAAGGCCTACGAGGGCAAGTGGCGCGTGGTGTTCTTCTGGCCGAAGGACTTCACCTTCGTCTGCCCCACCGAGATCGCCGCGTTCGGCAAGCTGAACGACGAGTTCGCGGACCGCGACGCCCAGATCCTCGGCGTCTCCGGCGACTCGGAGTTCGTGCACCACGCCTGGCGCAAGGACCACGCCGACCTGCGTGACCTGCCCTTCCCGATGCTCGCCGACTCGAAGCACGAGCTCATGAGCGACTGCGGCGTTCGCGGCGAGGACGGCTTCGCCCAGCGCGCCGTCTTCATCGTGGACCCGAACAACGAGATCCAGTTCACCATGGTGACCGCCGGCTCCGTCGGCCGTAACCCCAAGGAGGTCCTGCGGGTGCTCGACGCCCTGCAGACCGACGAGCTGTGCCCGTGCAACTGGAACAAGGGCGAGGGCACCCTCGACGCTGCCGCGCTGCTCTCGGGCGAGTGATCTGAGATGGCTCTCGACGAACTCAAGGCAGCCATACCGGACTTCGCCAAGGACCTGAAGCTGAACCTCGGCTCGGTCATCGGCAACAGCGAGCTCCCGCAGCAGCAGCTCTGGGGCACGGTCCTCGCCTGCGCGATCGCCTCGCGCTCGCCGATCGTCCTCAAGGAGCTGGAGCCCGAGGCCCAGGCCAACCTGAAGCCCGAGGCGTACCAGGCGGCCAAGTCCGCCGCCGCGATCATGGCGATGAACAACGTCTTCTACCGAACCCGGCACCTGCTGTCGGACCCCGAGTACGGGACGATGCGCGCCGGACTGCGGATGAACGTCATCGGCAAGCCGGGCGTCGAGAAGGTCGACTTCGAGCTGTGGTCGCTGGCCGTCTCCGCGATCAACGGCTGCGGCCAGTGCCTCGACTCGCACGAGCAGGTCCTGCGCGAGGCCGGTGTCGACCGCGAGACGATCCAGGAGGCCGTGAAGATCGCCGCGGTGATCCAGGCCGTCGGCGTCACGCTGGACGCGGAAGCGGTCCTCGCCTAGTAAGGCATGACCGTCGTACGAGAAGGGCCCCGGGGCTTCGCGCCCCGGGGCCCTTCCGTCATGCCGGTACGGCTACTTCTTGAGCGCGGTCATGAGGGCGAGCATGTCCTGGGCCAGCGGGACCTCGATCCCGGAGAGGTCGATCGGCTTGGTGTCCCGGATCACCTCGCCGGTGTCCTCGTTCCAGCTGGACATCGTGCTGAAGCTGATCGTGATCTCCACCTGACCGTCGAGCACCCGCAGTTCCGCCCCCTGGTCCTCGTAGACCTGAAGGTACGCCTTCTCCCCCAGCCCCTCGTACGGCTCCCCCGCGCCGAAGCGCTTCGCCACGGCGTCGAACTCGGGCCCGGGATCGGTGACCAGATGCCGGGTGTACGTGACGTCCCCGCTGTAGCCGGTCTCGGGCGGTCCGAAGGTCAGCGAGCAGTTCGCGATGTCCAGAACCGGATCCCTGGCTCCGTCCTCTCCGCTGTTCGATCCGCTGTCCGCCGTGCTGTCCGACGAACGCTTCCCGAGGACCCCGACGAGCGCCTTCAGCTCCGCCGTCTTGCACAGGCTCTCCACGCTCTTGTACCCGCGCATGTCCGGCCCCCCGTCCTGGCGCTTCTCGTACGCGTAGACCCCCCCGCCCCACGCCGCCGACGCCGCCACCGCGCCGCCGAGCGCCCACAGCCAGGGGCGGCGGGTGCGGGGCGGGCGGGGCGGGGCGGGCGGCGGGGTCTCGGTGAGGACCTCGGAGGTGACGAAGCCGTCGCCGCCGTCCAGTTCCGGCTCGGATATCACGTGCTCTTCTCCCCCTTGACGGCCCCCGAGCCCGGTGCCGGGGTCGGGGCCACTTCGAACGCGGTCGCGCCGCGCGGTTCCGGTGTGCTGCGCAGGGCCTGTTCGGTGCTGTACGCGCGCAGGTAGCCGACCACCGTGTTCGACACGGCCACCAACGGGACGGCGACCACGGCACCGCCGATGCCCGCGGTCAGACCGCCGGCCGCGACCGCGAGGACGACGGCCAGCGGGTGGACCCGTACCGCGCGGCCGAGGATGAAGGGCTGGAGCACATGGCCCTCGATCTGCTGCACGGCGAGGACGACGACGAGCACCATGAGCGCGGTGAACAGGCCGTTGGTGACGAGGGCGACGACGACCGCGAGGGCGCCGGAGATCACCGCGCCGACCAGCGGGATGAAGGCGAACAGGAAGATGAAGACGGCGAGCGGCACGGCCATCGGCACGTCGAGGAAGTAGAGGCCGAGACCGATGAAGACCGCGTCGATCAGGGCGACGAGCACCGTGCCGCGCACATAGGCGGTGAGGGTGCGCCAGGCGCGCGGCCCCGCTCCCGCGACGCCGGGCCGGGCCTGGGCGGGGACGAGCTTGAGCGTCCACTCCCAGACCTTCTTCCCGTCGTAGAGCAGGAAGAGCGTCGAGAACATGGCGAGCAGGATGCCGGTCATCGTCTCGACGACGACCGTGACGCCCTGGAGGCCGACGGAGGTGATCTGCTCGGCGTTGGCACCGACGGAGTCGCTGAGGTTCTTGGCGATTCCGTTGATCTGCTGCTCGGTCACGTGCAAGGGGCTGTTGAGCAGCCCGCGCTTGAGCTCCTCGATACCGTCCTTGATCTGGTCGGACAGGTTGTCGATGTTGTCCATGACCTGCCAGACCACGAACCAGCCGACCAGGCCCATCACGACGAAGCCGGAGACGGCGGTGACGGCGGTGGCGACACCGCGCGGCATGCCCATGGTGCGGAGCCGGGCGACGGTGGGCTGGAGCAGGGCGGTGACGAGCAGCGCGGCGACGAAGGCGAGGACGACGAGCTGGACGGAGCTGATCACCTTCATCAGCACCCAGACCGTGCCCGCGAAGACGAGGAGCCGCCAACTCGCCTCCGCGGCCACGCGCATGCCCCAGGGGATCGCGGCGACGGGGTCGGGGCGGGCGGCGACGGCGGGGGCGTACGCGGGAGGGGCGGGGACGGAGCGGCCGGCTCCGTCCGGGGCCTCCTCGGCCGTGGAGACCGTGGAGGGGGGTGGGGCGGTGTCGACGTCCGAAGGGGCGGGCCGCTCGGGCACGGCGGCGTTCGCGTTCGCGTCCTCGCGCGGAAGGCCGCCCGGCGCGGGAGGCCCGACCTCGCGCCCGGCCTCGCGCCCGGCTTCGTCCTCGGCCTCCGCCTCGGCCCTGCGCTCGTCCAGGCGTTCACCCATGCGGCTCAGGCTCTCGCCCAGCCGTCCCAGCCATCCCGGCAGTCTCGACATCTCTTTCCTCTTCCCCCCGCTCGTCCTTCGACCCACCCGCTCCCCGGAAGCTCATGGGCCTTCGCAACCTACACGCCTACGCGCAAGAGCCCCCCACCGTAGGACGGTGAGGGGCTCCCGGAGGTTGAGCACGCCGGTACTAGTACCAGCGGTTGGCCTGCCAGAACGACCAGGCGCCACAGGGGCTGCCGTAGCGGCCGTCCATGTAGCTGAGGCCCCACTTGATCTGGGTGGCGGGGTTGGTCTGCCAGTCGGCGCCGGCCGAGGACATCTTGCTGCCCGGCAGGGCCTGCACGAGGCCGTAGGCGCCCGAAGACGGGTTGACCGCGCGGTAGTTCCAGGTGGACTCGTGGTCCACGATGTTGCTGAAGCACTGGAACTGCGAGGCCGGGATCATCTGGCGGGCCATCGCCTTGACCTCGGCGACGGAGTACGACCCCTGCGCGGAGAAGCTGGAGGCGTCGCGGACCGCGGAACGGCTGGCGCGCTCGGCGGCCTCTTCCTTCTCCCGCTCCTTGCGCTCCTCCTCGGCCTTGGCCTCGGCGGCGGCCTTGTCGGCGGCCTCCTTCTTGGCCTCGGCGTCCTGGGCGGCGCGGAGCCGGGCGTTCTCCTCCGCGGTCTTCTTCGCGGTGGCGTCGGCGGCAGCGGCCTGGACGTCGGCCTGCTCCGAGAGCGAGGAGACCTGCACCTGGGCCTGCTCGCCCGCGGGGATGTCCGCGAGCAGCGTGGTATCGGCCGCGGTGGCCTCGAAGTTGTCTTCCGAAGCCTGCACGGCGTTGCCCGAGGCAACGCCGACGACGGCGCCGACGGTGGTGACCGCAGTGGCCGAAGCCACCGCGAATCCCCGGACCGAGATCCGGCTCACACGGTTTCCTTCCAGCATCGCCCGCATAGGTGACCACGCGGGCGAAATCGTGCCCCTGGCGCTGGTCTCCGACGTACTGGGTCACTGAAGACACGGGCCCGTGATGCTGTGGGCGGCATACGGCTGACGGCTGTTGAGTTGTTCATGGGGTGTGCGCCTCTGAAGGTGCACGTGTGCCGTATGCGGGGCCTGACGGAAGCAAGACTTTGCCGGACGGCGGCACCGCAAGGCAATTCTGTGTTGCGTGTGAAAGCTCACACCTCGGCAGACGCAGGTGTTTTTGACGATGCAGCGGACAGGAGAGCGCCGCCCGGCTAAGCTCCTGCGCTTTGCCGGGCGGCGCCAACTGTCGTACGCGTACGGATGCGTACGAAACGGGTCAGATCTGAACGTCCTCCAGCATCTCCGTCACGAGCGCGGCGATCGGGGAGCGCTCGGAGCGGGTGAGGGTGACGTGGGCGAAGAGCGGATGCCCCTTCAGTTTCTCGACCACGGCGACGACTCCGTCGTACCGGCCGACCCGGAGATTGTCGCGCTGGGCGACGTCATGGGTCAGCACGACCCGCGAATTCGCCCCGATCCGGGACAGAACGGTCAACAGGACGTTCCGCTCCAGGGACTGGGCCTCGTCCACGATGACGAACGCGTCGTGGAGGGAGCGGCCCCGGATGTGGGTGAGCGGCAGCACCTCCAGCATCCCGCGCCCGAGGACCTCCTCGATGACCTCGCGGCTCGCGACCGAGGACAGCGTGTCGAAGACCGCCTGAGCCCAGGGGCTCATCTTCTCCGCCTCGCTGCCCGGCAGGTAGCCGAGCTCCTGGCCGCCGACCGCGTACAGCGGGCGGAAGACCATCACCTTCTGGTGCTGCCGGCGCTCCAGGACCGCCTCCAGGCCCGCGCAGAGCGCGAGCGCGGACTTGCCGGTGCCGGCCCGGCCGCCCATCGAGAGGATGCCGACGTCCGGGTCGAGGAGCAGATCGAGCGCGATCCGCTGCTCGGCGCTGCGGCCGCGGAGCCCGAAGGCCTCCCGGTCGCCGCGGACCAGCCGGACGTTCCCCTCGGAGGTGATCCGGCCGAGCGCCTTGCCGCGCTCGGACTGGAGCACCAGGCCCGTGTGGACGGGAAGCTCGGCGGCCTCCGGCACGTACAGCGTGTCCTGGTCGAAGAGCAGGTCGACCTGCTCCCCGGAGAGCGCGAGCTCGGACATCCCGGTCCAGCCGTTGGCGTCCGTGATGGCCAGTTCGGCGCGGTACTCCTCCGCGAGGAGACCGACCGAGGAGGCCTTGATGCGCAGCGGCAGGTCCTTGGAGACGACCGTGACGTCGTACCCCTCCGCCTGGAGGTTGCGCGCGACCGCGAGGATCCGTGAGTCGTTGTCCCCCAACCTGTAGCCGGCGGGCAGTACGCCGGGGTCGGAATGGTTGAGTTCGACACGCAGGGTGCCGCCGAGCTCCCCGATGGGGAGCGGGGCGTCGAGGCGTCCGTACTTCACCCGGAAGTCGTCCAGCAGGCGCAGGGCCTGCCGGGCGAAGTAGCCGAGTTCGGGGTGGTGCCGCTTGGCCTCCAACTCGGTGACCACGACGATCGGGAGCACCACTTCGTGCTCGTCGAACCGGGACATCGCGTTGGGGTCGGCCAGCAGGACGCTGGTGTCGAGAACATAGGTGCGCCGGTCGTTAAGTCGGCGCTTCGTGCTGGTCACCACGGAAGGACAGACCCCCTCTGAAGACCCCTGTGAGGTCGGGGCGCGACGGAACCGGTGTCGCTACGGAATGGGACCGGGCTCAGGCCGCGATGCACGGGCCGAACCACGGCCCTCCGCTTCTCCCGTACGTGTCCCGCACGGTCGTCCTGGTGCAAGGGGCCTCCCGGGTGGCGGTCTCCGTGCCGCTCACTTCACCAGGGATATGCCCTCGAACCAGCCATGCCATGCCATGGCATATGACGACGTGTTCGTGAACACGAGGTGATCGGTTCCGAGAGGGTGTGTCCTACGTTTGACCAGGAAGGCTCAGGTGCCGTAGCGCCGGTGCCGGGCCGCGTAGTCGCGGAGGGCCCGCAGGAAGTCGACCTTGCGGAAGGCCGGCCAGTGGACCTCGCAGAAGTAGTACTCGGAATGGGCGCTCTGCCAGAGCATGAATCCGGAGAGGCGCTGCTCGCCGCTCGTACGGATCACCAGGTCGGGGTCGGGCTGACCACGCGTGTACAGGTGCTCCGAGATGTGCTCGACGTCGACGATCTCGGCTAGCTCCTCGAAGCTCGTCCCCCGCTCCGCGTGCTCCAGGAGCAGCGAGCGGACCGCGTCCGCGATCTCCTGGCGGCCGCCGTAGCCCACCGCCACGTTCACCAGTATTCCCGTGTTGGCGTGGGTGGCCTGCTCGGCCTCCTTCAGCACGGACTGGGTACGGGCGGGCAGCAGGTCCATCGTGCCGACGTGGTTGACGCGCCAGCGGCCGTCGGCGGCGAGCGCGCGCACGGCGTTCTCGATGATGCCGAGCAGCGGGACGAGCTGCTCCTCGGGCCGGTTCAGGTTGTCCGTGGACAGCATCCAGAGCGTGACGACCTCGACGTCCGTCTCGGCGCACCAGCCGAGCAGCTCCTGGATCTTGTCCGCGCCCGCCTTGTGCCCCTGCTCGGGGGTCCCGCCGGACGCCTTGGCCCAGCGCCGGTTCCCGTCGAGGATGACGCCGATGTGCTTGGGCACCTGGGCGTGGTCGAGGCGGCCTTCCACCCGGCGTGCGTAGAGCCCGTACACCAGGTCGCGCAGGTTCACTGTTCTTTACCTCTCCATGCAGCGGCGGTCCGCCCGGCAGCGGCGGTCCGCAAGCCGCCACACTACTGCGCACGGGCGACAGGCTCCCAGCCCGGGACTGTCACAGGTCCGTGATAAGCAGAGATACGTGACTGATTCCCCCCTGTACCGCGCCTCCGCGGACCGCTACGACGCCATGGAGTACCGCCGCACGGGCCGCAGCGGCCTCAAGCTCCCGGCGATCTCGCTCGGCCTCTGGCACAACTTCGGCGACGACCGCGCGCTGGACAACCAGCGCGCGATCCTGCGTCGCGCCTTCGACCTCGGCGTGACCCACTTCGACCTGGCGAACAACTACGGACCGCCGCCCGGCTCCGCCGAGCTGAACTTCGGCAAGCTCTTCGCCCAGGACTTCGCGCCTTACCGCGACGAGCTGATCGTCTCGACCAAGGCCGGCTACGAGATGCACCCCGGCCCGTACGGCGAGTGGGGCTCCCGCAAGTACCTGCTGTCCTCGCTCGACGCCTCCCTGAAGCGGATGGGCCTCGACTACGTCGACATCTTCTACTCGCACCGCTTCGACCCGCACACCCCGCTGGAGGAGACGATGGGGGCCCTGGCCTCCGCCGTGCAGCAGGGCAAGGCGCTGTACGTCGGCGTCTCCTCGTACAACAGCGAGCAGACCGCCGAGGCGGCCCGGATCCTGCGCGAGATGGGCGTCCCGGCCCTGATCCACCAGCCCTCGTACTCGATGATCAACCGCTGGACCGAGGACGACGGCCTCCTCGACACGCTGGAGGAGGCCGGCATGGGCTGCATCTCCTTCGTGCCGCTGGCCCAGGGGCTGCTCACCAACAAGTACCTGAAGGGCATCCCGGAGGGCTCGCGGGCCACCCAGGGCAAGTCCCTCGACCCGAACCTGCTCTCCGACGAGGTGCTGCGGCGTCTGCGCGGCCTCGCGGCCATCGCGGAGCGGCGCGGGCAGTCGCTCGCGCAGCTGGCGCTGTCGTGGGTGCTGCGCGACGAGCGGATGACCTCGGCGCTGATCGGCGCGTCCAGCGTCGCCCAGCTGGAGGAGAACGTGGCGGCGCTCGCGGCCGCTCCGCTGACGGACGAGGAGCTCAAGGAGATCGACTCGTTCGCGGTCGACACCGACGGCACGAACATCTGGGCCGGCCGGGGCTGACGCCTGGCCGCCGGATCCGGCGGCCGATACGGCGGCCAATGCGGCTACCGATGCGGCGGCCGATACGGCGGGAAAGAAAAAAACGGGCCGGTCCGTGGGGGGGATACGGACCGGCCCGAGGGGGGGTTTCCACCATAACCCTTCGATAGTCGTGCTGCGCGCCAGGTGCACGGAACTCACCGCCCTGGATTTCCCGGATCCCGGTCGGGACAAGGGCTGTGAGGCCGTGTGGCGGGTTTGCGCCCCGGCGTGGCGGCGGGGTTCCGTCGTGGCGTGGCGTTGACGCACGCACACTTCAGGGGATCGCGCTGAACGCCCCGAGGAGCAGTCCGAGCAGAGCTCCGACCAGCATGAACGGGCCGAAGGGGATCGCCGAGGAGCGGCCCCCGCGGCGCAGCAGGACGAGCCCGAGGCCGTACACGGCGCCGAGGAGGAAGCCCGCGAAGGCCCCGGCGAACAGGACGCCCCAGCCGTACCAGCCGAGGGCCGCGCCCAGCGGAAGCGCCAGCTTGACGTCGCCGAAGCCGAGTCCCGCCGGATTGATCACGAAAAGCACCAGATAGGACCCGCCGAGGGCGAGCGCGCCGAGCAGCGCCCCGAGCCAGGAGCCCGCGTCGTACGGCAGGAGCTCGGCGCCGCCGAGGAGCAGCGGGACGGTGGCGGCGAGCGGCAGGGTGAGCCCGTCGGGGAGCCGGTGGACGCGGGCGTCGACGCAGGCGAGGAGGACCGCGAAGGGCGCGCCGAGCAGCCAGACCGCCAGCTCGGGCCGGGGCCCGCCGGTGGCCGCGGCGAGCGCGGCGCAGGCGAGGGCGGTGAGGAGCGGCGCGGCGAGCGGGCTGGGGGTGGTCGCGCAGCCCTGCCGCCCGGGCCCGCCGAGCCAGCCGCGCGCGGGTCCCACGAGCGGGTGCCCGGCGGGACACCGGTCGCGCCACGGCTCCTCGGCCGGCACGGCCAGCCGGTACGTGGCGCGCGGGACGAGCAGCCCGACGGCGGCCCCCCACAGGGCGGCGACGGCGATCAGCGTGACGTACACGGACCGACCCTAGGGGCCCGTGCGGCTACGGTCTGGCGCATGGGGAAATGGGAGGACGGACCGGGAACGCTGGTGGTGACCGCTCAGTCGGTTCCGCTGGAGGTGGCGGCGTCGTACCGGGCGCGGCGGCGGGGGCTGCTCGGCCGGGACGGGATCGCGGGGGCGCTGCTGATCACGCGGACGAACAGCGTGCACACCTTCGGCATGCGGTTCGCGATCGACGTGGCCTATCTGGACCGCTCGCTCCGGGTCCTGTCCGTGGTGACGATGCGGCCGGGGCGTCTGGGCATGGTCAGGCCGCGCGGCCGGCACGTGCTTGAGGCGGAGGCGGGCGCGATGGAGGCGTGGGGGCTGTGCCCGGGCGTCTCCGTACGGATCACGGCGGGCCCGAGCCGAGCAGGGTGAACGCCCCGTAGGCGGCGGAGGCGAGCGCGAGCCCGGCGAGGACGGGCACGGCGGTGCGGGTGCTGAGCCGCGCGAGGGCCACGGCGGGCGGGAGCAACAGCCCGAAGGCGGGCATCATCAGGCGCGGCCGGGAGCCGAAGTAGGCGGCGCCGACGAGGGAGACGAGGACGACGCCGATCGTGTAGACGAGCAGCGGCAGCGGCTGCTTCTGCCGTACGCAGAGGGCGACGAGCCAGCCGAGGAGCGCGAGCGCCGCGCACAGGCCGAGGGCGGCGGGCCAGGGCAGGCCGGCGATGAAGCGGGCGAGGGCGATGCCGCCGTCGATGGAGTTGCCCCAGGCGGCCTGGACGTCGAAGTAGGCGGTCGCGCTGCCCTGGCGGACGCCGACGTACACGACGTATCCGAGCCAGCCGAGCGGGGCGATCAGCACACCGGCCACCGTCCGGAGCGGCAGCCTCCGCTCCTGTACGAGGGTGACGAGGGCCGTGATCCCGAGGGCGGCGATCAGCGCGGCGGCCGTCGGCCGGGTGAGCCCGGCGGCGGCGCACAGGGCGCCGGCCAGGATCCACCGGCCGCGCAGGACCGCGTACAGCGACCAGGCGGCGAAGGCGGTGAACAGGGTCTCCGTGTACGCCATCGACTGCACGAACGCGGTCGGGTACACGCCCCAGAGGACGGCGAGCAGCACGCCGGTGCGCTCGCCGGCGAAGTGGGCGCCGCATTTGTAGATGCCCACGGCGGCGGCGAGGCCGGCTGTCCAGGACACGGCCAGCCCGGCGGTGGCCGCGTCGACGGGGAGGACGGTGGAGAGGCCCCGCTCCAGGGCGGGGAGGAGGGGGAAGAAGGCGAGGTCGGAGTGGACGGCGCCGTTCGGCAGGGTGACCTCGTACCCGTATCCGTTCTCGGCGACGCGGACGTACCAGACGGAGTCCCAGCGGCCCTTGAGCCGGTGCAGCCCGTCCTTGCCGGTCGCGGCGGCGGCGATCGCGAGGACGGCGAGGCCGATGAGCCGGGTGGCGACGTATCCGCCGAGGGCGGTGAGGGTGGGGCGCGAGAGGCTGGTGGGACGGCGGGGCAGGAACATGCGTCCGATTATCCCGAGGTCGCCCTACGTCTCACCCAAGGGGCCTTATCCGCACGAACTTCGCGGAGAGAACGGGTCCGAGTTGCCGGACGATGGCGTGGCCGGGCTCCTGAGGGGAGGGCAGGTCGCCGAGGAACGAGGTGACGATGACCTCGTCGATGCCCATGACACCGCGACAGCACTGCTCTTCCAGGAAGTCGAGCGTGCGGCGCCAGTCGGCGGCGGTCGGGTCCTCGCCGAGGAAGGAGCGGACGGTGCCCTGGACGACGTCCCAGAAGAAGACGTGCGGCAGGACGCCGCCCTGTGTCATGACATGGGTCTCGTAGGCGCCCCGGAACTCGGGAATCCGCGTGACGAGATCACTGACCAGCTGGACACTCGGCGTCGATGTCATCGGCAGCCCACCTCGGAACGGTCCCTGTGGTGTCGGGTACTCCGATCCAGGATGCTCCTCCGCCGCCCGTGCGTCCCGTCACTTTTGCACTTTCCTGACGACGAGTTTCTTGGGGTTTTCCACAGGGGGTGCGAAGTGTCGCTCTTCCGTGGATCGTTGGGCGTATGTACGAGTTGGCGATCCTCGCGAGGGGCGGGGTACTCCTGACGGTGTGGGCGGTCGCGGCGGGCTGGTCCCGGGGCCGGCTGGCGGGGCGCCTGCGCCGGGACGGGTGGCAGGGGATCTGCCGGGGCGCGTGGGCGGCACCGGGTAAGGAAGTGGACTGGCGGGTGCGTGCGACGGCGCTCCAGCTCCTGCGCCCGGAGCTGGTGTGCAGCCACGGGACGGCGGCGCGACTGCACCGCATCGAAGTGCTGGGCAGGACCGTTGACCCAGCCTTCCTGGACTTCACGGCACCGGCGACGTCCCGCTCGACGCACGACGCCCTGATACGGGTCCGCTCCACGTCCTCCCTCACGGACGGGGACTGCGCGATACGGCGCGGCCTGCGGGTGACGACCCCAGCACGGACGGTCGGCGACCTGATACGGAGCTGCGGCAGCCGTGAGGAGGCGGTCGTGGCGGCGGACTCGGCGCTGGCGCGGAGGGCGGTCGGCGGCGTACGGCGCGAGGCGCTCGTCCGGTACGAGGAGCTGGCCGCCGAACTCGCCGCGCCGAGGCCCGGCGGCCCCAGGGCCCGCGCCTGGCTGCGCCTGACCGAGCCGGCCTCGGGCTCCCCGGCGGAGTCGGTGGCCCGTCTCCGCATACGGGACGCGGCGCTCTTCCCGGAGTCTCAGCCCCCGCTCCGCACACCCGAGGGCGGGACCCTGCGCCCCGACTTCCTCTTCCGCGAGGCGGGCCTGGCGGTGGAGGTGGAGGGCTACGCGTTCCACGGCACGCGCCGGGCCCACGAACGGGACGTCGCCCGCTTCAACGCGCTCCAGTCCTGCCCGGAGGTCCGCCGGGTCCTGCGCTTCACGGCGAGGGAGGTCTTCACGACCCCGGACCGCATGACGCGAACGATCCGGACGGCCCTGACCTCCCTCTCCCGCTAAGGGGCCGTCGTCCGGGGGAAGGAGACCTCGACGCGCCGGTTCTTCTTGCGGCCCTCCTCGGAGGCGTTGTCCGCGATCGGATAGTCCTCGCTGTAGCCCCGGACGTCGAAGGCCGTCCCGGGGTCGAGACTCCGGGCGAGGACCTGCTGCACGGCGACGGCGCGCTGCTTCGAGAGCTTGAGCCCGTGCTCGTACGTCCCGAGGTTGTCGGTGAACCCGAAGACCCGGACGCGGCCGGAGCCGAGCTTGTTGACCTCGGCAGCGATGGCGGCGATGCGGGAGGTGGCGGCGGGGCTCAGCTTGGCACTGTTCTTCGGGAACAGGACCTCGGCCTGAAGCGCGAAGGTCACGTCCACGTTGGTGTCCTGCCGGCGCTCCGCACCGCCCTCCTCCTCGACGATCTGCTTGATGTCGAGCACCTTGGCGGGCGCGAGGGTGGCGCCGTCGGGGAGCATGAGCGCGGGCGCGTTGGCGTTGATGGCGGGCGGCGCAGCGGCGATGCCGGCGGAGCCGGGCGGATCGTCGGCGTGCGCGGTGGGCATGGTGAGCGGCCAGACGCCCACGGAGACGAGGGCCAGGGCGGCCAGGCGGCGGTTCGTCGTCGTCATGGCGTCGCCTCAGGAGAGTTTGAGGGTGGCGGGTTCGAAGGTGGGGAGCTGGAACGAGACGTCGGTGGTGGAGGCGGGGGGTGCGGGGAATTGCATGAATACGTCGGCCGCCGCCCCTGCCGGGAGGATGTCGAGCGCCGAGGTAGTCAGCGGTCGCCCGTCCGTGTCCCGCAGAACGTAGTACCTCTTCTTACCCACGGAGTCGACAAGCGTTGCACCACCCAGAGAGTTGCCGTGCTTCACAACCTCGGTCTCGTCGCCCCTCATCTGGGAGGGGAGGGCAACAGCCGAATCCGAGGTGTTCTTCAACTGGCCCTTGACCGTCAGGAAACCTCCCGAGTCACGTTCCGCGGAGTTGATCACGAGCTCCACGCCCTTCTGCCCTTTGAGGACAGCCAGTGTCTCCGTCGGCTCCGCGACCTCCTGCGAACCTTGCGTGGTCGCATCCTTCTGAGGCGCGGATGAAACCGCTGCCGGCTTGTCCGCTTTCGGTTTCTCCTCAGCTCCGCAGCCGACCGCAAGGAGAGCCACCGACGTCACCGCGAGGAGGGTCAACCCTCGTCGTGCGTACCGAACGTTCATGAAGCGCGCTTCCTTTACTCGTCGTCGCAGGTCATTCGGACAATCGGACCGTGAAGAGGTCGACGGCGCCGGGCAAGGTCGGGTTCTCGGGATCGATCTCCCAGGAGTCTCCGTTGCAATCGAGCCCCTCGATCGGGCCCTCTTCTTCTTCCTCCCCCTCGCCCTCACCGGGTGCCGATGGCGTGGGAGTCGGCTCCGAAGTGGGCTCCTGCAGCGTGAACGTGCAGCGCGGCTCGATCACTGCTTCAGCAGACGCCGTTGCCTGCTGCGACTCAGAGCCCGTTGTGCGTACCGTCACGCGGAACCCCCAGGAGGCGAGAGGCTCACAGCCGTCCCCTGAGAGGTTTGCCTGATTCCGGGCCGCGAACTCACCCGCCTGCTGGCACGCAGAGCGATCGACGTACGCCGTCCCTTGAAGGAAGCCAGCCCACTGTTCAGGGACGAGGGCTACTTCAAGCCAGTCGTCCCGCAGCTGCTCCCGAGCATCCTGAGCGGCTGCTAGCGCCGCTGCGTCGGCCGCTGTCTGCGCGCTGTTCCGAGCGAAGGCCGCCTGCCCCACCAAGAAGTAGGCGAGCGCGAGAAACAATAGACCCGCCACGACAGCGATGTAGATAGGAAACGCCTGGCCCGAATCCCCGCTTCGCCGTGCCGATCGGGCTACTTCGTCAGGTCGGCAATCTTCTGCGTAATGGCGTTCTTGATCGAGCTGCCGATATCCGTGCCAGTGATCGCCACCACGATCGCCACCACCACCACGATGATCCCGAGGTACTCCACCGCCGTCTGCCCGCGGTCCCTCGTGGACCTTGTCGTCCAACTCCATGCCCGGACCTTGGCCTTGGTCACGGCCTTCAGCATCACGTCGTTCATCGTGGTCCCCTCCGCGTTCAGACGCCTGCGCACCGGCACGGTGAGCCGGTGGTCGTGTCGGCTCACAGGGCCCGTGGGCCCACCTGGTGCCGGTCATCGGGTCGGCCTGGTGCCCAGCCAAAAGGCTAGGGCCTCGGCGCGCGTGGCGGTGTGGAGTTCAGCGAAGGCGTTGGAGCAAGTCGCGGCGATCCGCTGATCGTTCAGGCCCATGGCAATCAAGTCCCGTCACCCCCACCTCTCTCACACTCGGTCCGCACTCTGTCACATGCGGTTGCGCGCGCGAAGCAGGTTCGTCAACCTGCGGTGAGATTGAGACAGTTGCCGCCGCCGTCGTGACCCTAGGTCAGGCGTCGGTCCCGCCACCCGGGTGGCGTGATGGCGATCTCGACCGTCCCGGGCCCCGAGCTCTGCGGCGCTCGGTAGCCCGGTGAGGGCCGTCCCGGCCGTCATCGACCACCGTGCGCGCTTCCCGCCGGACGCGAGGGCGCGCACCGCGACGCCTTCGCCGCGACGTGGCCGTACCCGGAGGAGGCGACCACGCGGGCGGCGCGGCAGCCCGTACGGATGTGCGTGCGCTGCTGCGCGATCACGACCGCCCCGGTCGTCGTCTCCGAGGTGCACCAGAACTCCGGGCCCGGATTCAACGTCCACGCCTGCCCGGAGTGCGCGCCGGACTTCCCGCCCGTGCCGGACGTGCTCGACCTGTTCCACGACCGGGACCGGCGCCGGGGCGGTGGCGGCCGCTGAGCGCGCGCCCCACGGTGATCCGGGCCCGCTCGGCCATGGCCTGATCCGGTTCGCGGAACCGGCACAGCGGCCCGGCACCGGCATCGTCGTTGTCCGTGGCGGCGCGGCGCGGCGCGGCGCGGTCGAGCCGGGAGGCGCGGGCGGCTTCAGCGATGCGGGCTCACTCGCCCGTGACCGAGCCGAAGTCGGTGCCCGTGCCCAGGAAGAGGCCCGCGCCGAGGAGGATCATCGTCGCCGGGACCATCAGGGTCGTGATGACCATGGTGGCCTTCGGGACCGCCTTCGCCGCCTTGCGGCGGGCGTTCTGGGCGTCCGTCCGTCGCATGTCGTTGGCGATCTGGATGAGCGTGTCGACGATCGGGGCGCCCAGCTCCTCGCCCTGCTGGAGGGCCGTGACGAACTGCGCCACCTGCTCCGAGTCGTTGCGGCGGCGCAGTTCGTCGAAGGCCTGGCGGCGGCTGACGCCCATGTCCATCTGGCGCAGGGTGATGCGGAGTTCGTCGGACCAGGGGCCCGCGTACTGCTCCGCGACCCGTTCCAGGGCCTGGCGGAAGCCGAGGCCGGCCGAGACGACGACGGCCAGGACGTCCAGGAAGTCCGGCAGCGTGCGTTCGATCTGGTCCTTGCGGATGCGGACCGCCGACCAGATGCCGACCTCCGTCCAGAACGCGCCGAACGCGAAGAGGAGGAGCGCGACGAGGACCGATCCCCTGCCCAGCATGAGCAGGCCGCCCAGGACGCCCAGGAAGCCGTAGACGGCCCGCCTCGCCCCGTACCGGTCGATCGTCAGTCCGCCGGGGTTGCCCGCGAGGTCGATGCGGCGGCGTACGGCGTTGACCCGCTTGGGGCCCATGAGGCGCAGGACGGCGGGCGAGTAGCGCATGCCGAGGCGGTCGACGGCGGAGTCCACCGCGCCGGTACGGGTGGCTCCGACCTCCAGGGCGAGCTTGAGGTCGTCGGGGAGGCGGGCGTCGGCGCGGTAGAGGCGCAGGCCGTAGGCGATGCCGGCGACGGCGAGCCCGGCGAGCAGGGCGAGAAGGAGGTCCATGGCGCGCGCCCGTCCTATACGTCGATCTTGGAGAAGCGGCGGATGGCGGCGAAGCCGACCACGTACAGGGCGCAGGCGGCGACCACCGCGAACTGCCCGAGGGTCGAGCCGGTCATGCGGTCGAGGGCGCCGGGCTGCATGTTGTCGATGAGCAGGAGGGAGCCGACGCCGATGACGGGGACGGCGTACGCGGTCATGCTCACCTGGGAGAGCTGGGTGCGGACCTCGCGCCGGGTCTCCTTGCGCTCCTCCAGCGTCTCGGTGAGGTTCCGGAGGGAGGAGACGACGGTGCCGCCCGCCCGGTTGGCGAGGACGAGCGTGGTGACCAGGACGACGAGTTCACGGGAGGGGAGGCGTTCGGCCAGCTCGCCGAGGGCGTCGTCGAGGGAGGTGCCGACGGCGAGTTGTTGCGCCACCTTCTCCAGTTCGTCTCCCGCCGGGGACTCCAGCTCGTCGGCGGCGAGACTGAGCGCCATGCGCAGGGCGAGTCCGGCCTGGGTGGCGTTGGCCAGGATGCGGGAGAGCTCGGGGAGTTGGTTGATGAACTTCTCGATGCGCTTCTGCCGCTGCCAGTTGAGGAAGCCCAACGCCACCCACACGCCGAGGAGTCCGCAGATCGGACCGAAGAACGGGGAGAGCGCGGACTGTCCGACCACCCAGAGGACGGCGACCGTCACCGCGAGGCCGACCGTGAACTCGCCGGGCGTGACGTCGAGTCCGGTCGCCGCGATCCGCAGTTCCAGCTTCCGGCCGAGGGACGTCCGGCGTACGCGTCGGTCGATGCCCCGGAAGTGGCGCCTGCGGCGGCCGGACGTCTCGGGCTCGTTCGTCTCGTCGAGCCGGGCGACGAGCGCCGCGTGGCGGCGGGCCCCGCTCGCGTACACCTGGACGCCCGTCACGCCGAGGACGCAGCAGAGCAGCGCCACGCCGAGCGTCAGCCACACGGGATCGGTCATGGAAACTCGGCTCCTAGTTCGCTTCTCGGGTGGCAAGCCCGGCGTCGGTCGCGGCCACGCCGAAGGCCTGCGGGATGGGCTGACCGGCCATGTAGAGCCGCTCGGCGACCCGCCGGGGCAGCGAGTGGTAGGTGAACTGTCCGTACACCCGGCCGTCGGCCGCGACCGGCTGCGCCTGGAAACGGCAGATCGTGGCGAGGAGGAAGCGCTCGCGCCCGTGGGAGGCGAGGACGGCGATCTCGGTGATCCGGCGGGTGCCGTCCGGGTGCCGGGTCAGCTGGACGAGGACGTCCACCGCGCTGTTGATCTGGTCGCGGAGCGCCTCGAAGGGCACCTTCACCTCGGACATCGAGGCGAGCGTCTGGAGCCGCATCAGGGCGTCCTCGGCCGAGTTGGCGTGGACGGTGGCGAGCGAACCGTCGTGGCCGGTGGACATCGCCTGGAGCATGTCGAGGGTCTCGCCGCCACGGACCTCACCCACGATGATCCGGTCGGGCCGCATGCGCAGGGAGTTGCGTACGAGGTCGCGGATGGAGATGGCACCACGGCCCTCGATGTTCGGCGGGCGGGCTTCGAGGCGGATGACGTGGGCCTGCTGGAGCTGGAGCTCCGCCGAGTCCTCGATGGTGATGATCCGCTCGCCCTCCGGGACGAGACCGGAGAGGGCGTTGAGGAGCGTCGTCTTCCCGGTGCCGGTGGCGCCGGAGACGATCAGGTTGAACTTGGCCTGGACGAGCCCGGAGAGCAGGAGCAGCATCTGCTCGTCGAGCGAGCCGAGGCCGATCATCTCGTGGAGCGTGTACGCGCGGGGGAAGCGGCGGATGGTGAGCGTCGCCCCGGTGAGGGAGAGCGGCGGGATGATGACGTTCACGCGCTCGCCGGAGGGCAGCCGGGCGTCGACCATCGGGTTCGACTCGTCGACGCGGCGGTTCACGGTCGAGACGATCCGCTCGATGGTCTGCATCAGCTGGTCGTGGGAGGCGAAGCGGAGCGGCAGCAGCTCGACGCGGCCGGCGCGCTCGATGAAGATCTGGTCGGGGCCGTTGACCATGATCTCGGTGATCGAGGCGTCTTCGAGGAGCGGTTCGAGGACGCCGAGACCGAGGGCCTCGTCGACGACGCGGCGGATCAGCTGGGCCCGCTCGGCCGTGGAGAGGACCGGTCCCTCGCGGCTGATGATGTGCCCGAGGACGCGCTCCAGGCGGGCGCGCCGCTCGGCGGCCGCGAGCGCGGACATCTCGGTGAGGTCGATCTCCTCCAGGAGTTTGGCCCGGAAGGCGGCGACGAGGTGACCATCCTCCCGGCCGGCTCCGGCGCCCTTGTCCTCGGGGGCGTTGATCCGGGCACGCAGACTCATGACGTGTCGTCCCTCCTTCTCATTCGTCGTCCTCGGTGGGCGGGGTCAGCGGCATGGTGGCGGTCTTCACGATGGGGTCGAATTCCCAGAAGGGGAGGACGCGGGGGATCTGGACGGTGACGGTGGCGACCACCTGGTCGCCCACGGGGGGCGTCACCTCGATCTCCGCCCGGCGCGAGATCCAACCGCTCACGGCCGCGTGGCCGGCCGCACTGGACCCCGGTCCGCCCTCGACGTCCGTAGTCGCGGCCCGGGCAGCGGCCCGGGCCGCCGTGCCCGCCTGCTGGGCGGCGTACGCGGCCATGCCGAGCTGGAGGCCCGCGAGCCCGACGATGAGCAGGAGAGGGAGGAAGCCGAGGTATTCGATGGCGGCCTGGCCTCGGTCCCGGGCCCTCGCACGGAGGTGTTCGCTCATTGCTTGAGTTCCTCCTCCGAGATCGCACCCGCTGTGGCCGACACGGGGAAGAGGCCGACCGTGCCCGGGGCGATGGCGGGGACCTGGACCACCACGGTCAGGGTCGCCATGCCGCCGCTCGGGGAGCAGCCCCCCACCACCGCGCCGTCCCGCCACGCCCCATCGAGGTGTCGCAGCGCGGCCTCGCTGTGATCCCCGCCGACCGCGCACGCCCGCGCTCCCTCGTCCGCCGCATTGGCCGCCAGCGTGTACGTGTAGCCGACCAGGACGACCTGCCACAGCAGGGCGAGGGTGAGCAGGATCAGCGGCACCATGCCGAGGAACTCGATCGCCACCTGCCCTCTGTCGTCGTCCCGGTACGCGGCTCGCATCGCTCAGCGGCCTCCGGTGCGGCGGCGCAGACCGAGCGAGCCCCGGTCGCCCGCCCGGGCGAGCTCCTTGCCGGGCCTGCCCTGCTGACCGGGCGCGGGGGTCGCCTGGACCAGGCCCAGTTCCCCCGCGAGCGACCACAGGGCCTGCTTGACCGTCGAGCGGGCGTCGAGGTCGTGCAGCCGGCCCGCGTCGACGACGGCCTGGAGTTCCTTGAAGTTGGCGGGGACGGAGACGCCCGCCGTCCGGGTGCCGGTGATCTTCTGGACGAGGGGCGGCTGGATCTCCGAGGACCGGTGGTGTCGGTTGACCAGGGTGACGGTCTCCTCGGCCTTCCGTACCTGGAGGCGTTCCCACATCCGTACGGTCCGCTTGGCGGCCCGTACCGCGACCACGTCCGGGGTGGTGACGAGCAGCGCGGTGTCGGACATCTCGATCGCGGCGGCGTTGGCGCCGGTGAGCTGGGAGCCGCAGTCGACCACGACGACCTCGTGACGGGCGCGCAGGGCGCTGACGATCTGGCGGGCGGCGCGGTCGGTGACCTCCTCGCCGCGCTCCCCCTCCGCCGGGGCGAGGAGCAGCGCGAGGCCGGTCTCGTGGACGAATACGGCGTCCTGGAGGACGCGGGGCGAGATGTCGGCGATCGCCGCGAGGTCGGCGGCCGACCGCCGGAACTGGACGTCGAGGTAGGAGGCGATGTCGCCGCTCTGGAGGTCGAGGTCGAGGAGGGCGACGGTCCGGCCGGAGGCGCGGGCGGCGAGGGCGAGGTGGACGGCGGTGACGGTGGTGCCGACGCCGCCCTTGGCGCCGCTGACGGTGACGACGGTGCCGCCGGGTCCGGTGGCGAGTTCGGCTCCGGCGCCGAGGTGGCGGCGTACCCCGGCGGACCACTGGGCGGCGGCCTGCACGCGGCTGGCGAGCTCCTCGTAGCCGAGGGGGAGGGTGACGAGGCCGCGCGCGCCGGAGTCCATCGCGGCGGAGAAGAGGACGGGGCTGGCGTCGGCGGTGATGAGGACGACGCCGACGGCCGGGAAGCGGAGGGCGACCTCGCGGACGACGTCGAGCGCGGGGACGGGGCCGATGCGCTCGTGGACGAGGACGACCTCGGGGAGTTCGTCGAGGGACTCGGCGGCGAGCCGGGCGAGGGTGTCGACGAGCTGGGTGGAGTCGGTGACGGGCGCGGCGGGTTCGGCGTCGGGCAGCTGGCTGAGCAGGGTGACGACGGAGCGGGCGGCGTCGGGGTCCCCGACGGCCGGCAGGATCCTGGTGGTCATACCGGCCTCACTTGTCTTTTTCGAGCGTGTAGGTGCGGTCGCGCTGATCGGCCGGGGCGCCGCCGGTGGCCGGGGCGACGAGGGCGAGGCGTACGTGCTCGGCGAAGGACTCGGCGTACGCGACGCGCTGGGTGTCGAGGGTGGAGAGCGCGAAGCTGATGGGGACGGCCTCGGTGGCGGTGCGCCCGGAGCCGCCGTTGCGGTTGTCGATGGGGGTGAGCTTGCCGACGGAGAGGACGCGGGCGCCGGCGACGATCATCCGTGACTGGGAGGGGTCGTCCTTCTTCTCGCCGGCGAAGGTGGCGTAGATGTTGACGGTGGCGCCGGCGTTGATCTTCCCCGCGACTCCGGTGGCGGCGTCGATCATGATCGCGATCTCCTGCTCGCCGGGCTTGAGCTCGGGTTTCCGGACGATCATGTCGCTCTGGAGGAGGGAGCCCTTCTTGAGCTCGGTGACGGCGATCCTGCCCTCGATCTGGCGGAGATCGGTGACGGCGGTGGCGGAGAGCCAGCGCTTGGGCATGGAGATCTTCTCGAACTGGCCCGCGTTCAGGGCGGCGTAGGGGGCCACGTTCTCGCTGAGCCGGTACGCGGTGACCTCCGGGCCGACCTTCGCGTTCACGTCGCTGATGACCGTGAGGACGCCGGCGAAGGCGCCGAGGGCGCACAGGACGGAGAGCAGCAAGAGGATCACGCCGCGGCGCTGGCGGGAGTTCATGGCCGTACTTCCTCGATCGGAGACGTGGGTCTTGGCGGGCGGGGGTGGTCGTACGCGGCGGCGCTCACGGGACCGTGCGGGGGTCGATCGCGGGGCCGATCGCGGGGCCGGGTGCTGGGCCGGGTGCGGAGCCACGTGCGGGGCCGGGTGCGGAGCCACGTGCGGAGCTGGGTGCGGAGCCGGGTCCGGAGCCGGGTGCGGCTCCTATGGCCCGCGTGGCTCCGCGCCCCCCGGCCGGAGCCGGGATCGGGGCCGGGCCCCGGGCCGGGACCGGGTCGAGGGCGGGGGCCGTGTCGCGGGCCGTGCCGAGCACCTGCGTCGCCCCCCGGGCCTGCGCCGTCCCGGACCCCGGTGCCGCCCCGGTCGCCGCCGGTCCGGCGACGGCCGTCAGCGGCGCCGCGCAGAAGCCGCAGCGGTCGCCGATGAGCTCCATCCCGCACCAGTGGCAGGTCTCGCGCCGTACGGAGGAGACGAGCTGGTAGAGAACGGGCAGGTCGGGCAGGTACGCGACGAACTCCACGAGCTTGCCCGTACCCCACCAGCCGGGCGAGGTCTCGGGCAGTCCGGCCTCCTGGACGGGGCTCTGGATCTGCCACGCGGGGACGAGGGCGGTGGCGGGCCAGTCGGTCTGGAGCTGGCCGCGCGCGACGAGGAGCTGCGTGGCGAACTCCGGTCCCGCGAGGCGCTGGTCGCCCGCTCCGCCGAGCCGGACGATCTGCGGCGTGGGCCCGGCGAGGACGGCGAAGTGGGCTCCGGGCAGCCAGCTCTTGAGGTGGGAGGAGAGGCTGACGGGTACGCGGTCGAGGCGGGACACCGAGCCGAGTACGGCCCCGGCGTAGATGTAGTGGGCGAGCAGCCTGGCGGCGGAGGCGAGTACGCCGGGGCTGAAGTCGCAGGCCGCCAGCTGTCGTAACTGCCGGACGAGTACGGCCGCGCCGAGCGGCGGCAGGTCGGTCCTGACCAGCGCGATCCGGTCGCTTTCGAGGAGGCCGCGGACGGCGAGCAGGCGGCGCTCGACGGCGGCGGGTGCGGAGGTGGGGCAGACGACGACCACGCTTCCGTACCGCGTGAGGAGTTGCTGCATGTCGGCGACGGAGGCGTCGAGGGACCGCGTCTCGGGGCCCGGGAGCACGGCGGCGTTCGGTGTCTGCGGGTCGGTCGGCGGCAGCACCAGGTCGGCGCTGGTGACCGCGATCGCTGTCGGCACGTCAGACCCCCGTCCCCTCCGGCCTCCGGGGTCCCGGGAGCCGCAGATCACCTACCGCGTTCGCGGCGTCACCGCAGGGCGCCGCCGCCTCTGCACCCTATCCACGCCACCCGGGGTGGTGAACACACAATCCGCCAAGCTCCCCCCACTTTCTTCGGGCCCCGCAGTGGGCCCACCGGCCCTTTTCGCCGTGACTCCACCGCCGCCGAACGCCGCTTGCCGCCGGAGGTCTTGACAACGCGATTGGTCTGGACCAGCTTGTGCGACAACGGTGGCCACCGTCCGCACCCCCGCATCAGCCTCGTACCCCCGTACGAGCCCCTCCGTACGACGACGTACGGCACCTCCACATCCCCAACTCCCCCACCGGAGGATGCACGTGGACCGCACCACCACCCGCCCGCACGCACGTCGATGGCTCGGCGGAGCCCTCGCGATCGCCGTCGGCTCCGGGCTCGTCCTCGTCGGCGGAGCCGGCACCGCGCAGGCTGCCGACGTCAACGTCGCCAAGAACGCCGGGTTCGAGAACGGCCTCGCCAACTGGTCCTGCTCCGCGGGCAGCGGCGCCGCCGTCTCCTCGCCGGTACGCACCGGGGCCCGCGCCCTGAAGGCCACCCCGGCCGGCCTCGACAACGCCAAGTGCGTGCAGACCGTGGCCGTCAAGCCCAACTCCACGTACACGCTGAGCGCCTGGGTCCAGGGCGGCTACGCCTACCTCGGCGCGAGCGGCACCGGGACCGGCTCGGGCAGCGTCTCCACCTGGACGCCCGACAGCGCCGCCTGGAAGCAGCTCACCACCACCTTCACCACCGGCGCGAGCACGACCTCCGTCGAGGTCTACACCCACGGCTGGTACGGCACGTCCCCCTACCTGGTCGACGACGTGAGCGTCTTCGGCCCCGACGGAGGCGGCGGCCAGGACCCCGACCCCGTCATCCCGGCCACCCCCGCCGGCCTCACCGCCGGCACGGTCACGTCGAGCTCCGTCGCCCTCAGCTGGGGCGCGGTCTCCGGCGCCACGGGCTACAAGGTCTACCGCGACGGCGCCAACCCCCAGACGGTGACCGGCACGTCCACCACCGTGACCGGCCTCACCGCCGACACCGCCTACCAGTTCCAGGTCGCCGCGACGAACTCCGCGGGCGAGTCCGCCAAGTCCACGGCCGTGTCGGCCCGCACCGCCAAGGTCACCGACCCGGGCCCCGGCCCGGCCGTGCCCAAGCACGCCCTGACCGGCTACTGGCAGAACTTCGACAACGGCGCGACCGTCCAGAAGCTGCGGGACGTGCAGGCGCAGTACGACATCATCGCCGTCTCCTTCGCCGACTCGACCACCACGCCCGGCCAGATCGTCTTCAACCTCGACCCGGCCGTCGGCTACGCCTCCACCGCCGACTTCAAGGCCGACGTCGCGGCCAAGAAGGCGGCCGGCAAGTCCGTGATCATCTCGGTCGGCGGCGAGAAGGGCAACGTCACGATCAACAGTGACGCGAGCGCGACCGCCTTCGCGAACAGCGCGTACGCCCTGATGCAGGAGTACGGCTTCAACGGGGTCGACATCGACCTGGAGCACGGCATCAACTCCACGTACCTGACCAAGGCGCTGCGCCAGCTCTCCGCCAAGGCCGGTTCGTCGATGGTCCTGACGATGGCTCCGCAGACCATCGACATGCAGAACACCGGCACCGAGTACTTCAAGACGGCGCTCGCCGTGAAGGACATCCTCACGGTCGTCAACATGCAGTACTACAACAGCGGTTCGATGCTGGGCTGCGACGGCAAGGTGTACAGCCAGGGCTCGGTGGACTTCCTCACCGCGCTCGCCTGCATCCAGATCCAGGGCGGTCTCGCCCCGTCCCAGGTCGGCCTGGGCGTCCCCGCCTCCACGCGGGGCGCGGGCAGCGGCTACGTCGACCCGCAGATCGTGAAGAACGCGCTCGACTGCCTGACCAAGCTCACCGGCTGCGGCACCTACAAGCCGGCCCAGGCCTGGCCGACGCTGCGCGGAGCGATGACCTGGTCGACCAACTGGGACGCGACGGCCGGCAACGCCTGGTCGAACGCCGTCGGCCCGCACGTCCACAACCTCCCCTAGCGGTACGGGATTTCCCGCACGCAGCGCCGTCGCTCCCCCGGCGGCGCTGCGTCGCGTTTCCGCGCGACCGCCACCCGGTCGGGGGCGAAGCCCGGCGCGGGACGCGGCGGCAGCGGGGGCGGAGGGACGGGGCTACGGCGAGTTCCGGCCGTGTCCCCTTCGCGGTGGCGCCGCGGCCGCCGCGCGATCGGCCCAGGTAGACGGTTTCCACGCCGCCGTCACCTAGCTTGTGCTCGATGACGTATCCGCTCATGAGGGCACCACCCGGGACGGCATGGCCGAACTCATCATCTTGACCGGTCCATGACATGCCTTCACCATGTGGCCGGACACCCGCACGAGTTTGTCGCACTCCCCCACACTCCCCACCCAGGAGACACCATGCGACGTCCCACCCGCGGCAGAAGGTCCGCCACCCTCGCGGCCCTCGTGGCGCTCGCCCTCGCGGCGCCCCTCTCCGCTCTCTCCTCACCCGCCGGGGCCGACCCGGCGCCGACCGCCGCCCGTATCGCCTCCGGCGCCGAGGAGGTGATCCGGCAGTACGAGATCGCCGGACCGTCCACCCCGGCCGCCCGCACCGCGCTCACCGCCACCGGCGTCTCGATCGACGAGGTCGACGCCCGCTCCGTCGTCGTCAGCGCCAACACCGAACAGCTGAAGAACCTCAAGGCACTCGGCTACAAGCCGGTCGCCCTCCCCGGCCCGCCGAACCGCGACATCGCCGACGGCCACACCCACGACGAGCCCGGGGGCCAGGCCGTCGGCCCGCTCGACTTCCCCTCCGCCGACGCGAGGTACCACAACTACGCGGAGATGAACGCGGAGATCGACCAGCGCCTCGCCGCGTACCCCTCGATCATGCGCAAGCAGGTCATCGGGAAGTCCTACCAGGGCCGGGACATCGTCGCGATCAAGATCAGCGACAACGTCGCCAGCGACGAGAGCGAGCCCGAGGTCCTCTTCACCCACCACCAGCACGCCCGCGAACACCTCACGGTCGAGATGGCGCTCTACCTCCTGCGCGAGCTCGGCGCGGGCTACGGCACCGACTCCCGGGTCACCAACGCCGTGAACGGGCGCGAGATCTGGATCATCCCCGACCTCAACCCGGACGGCGGCGAGTACGACATCGCCTCCGGCTCCTACCGCAGCTGGCGCAAGAACCGCCAGCCCAACTCCGGTTCCTCGTACATCGGTACGGACATGAACCGGAACTGGAACTACAAGTGGGGCTGCTGCGGCGGCTCCTCCGGCTCCAAGAGCTCCGAGACGTACCGGGGCACGGCCCCCGAGTCGGCCCCCGAGGTGAAGGTCGTCGCCGACTTCGTCCGCTCGCGCACGGTCGGCGGCAAGCAGCAGATCACCGCGGCCATCGACTTCCACACCTACAGCGAACTGGTCCTCTGGCCCTTCGGCTGGACCACCGCGAACACCGCCCCCGGCATGACCCAGGACGACCGCGACGCCTTCGCGACCGTCGGCGGGAAGATGGCGGCGAGCAACGGCTACACCCCCGAGCAGTCCAGCGACCTCTACATCACGGACGGCTCGATCGACGACTACCTGTGGGGCGTGCACAGGATCTTCGGGTACACGTTCGAGATGTACCCGGCGTCGTCCGGCGGCGGCGGCTTCTACCCGCCCGACGAGGTCATCGAGCGCGAGACGAGCCGCAACCGCGACGCCGTCCTCCAGCTCCTGGAGAACGCGGACTGCATGTACCGCTCGATCGGCAAGCAGGCGCAGTACTGCACGGCCTGACCTGACCCACGTACGAAGCGCAGAGGGCGCCCCCGCGGACCACCGCCGGGGCGCCCCCGCACGTCACGCGACGTCGCACCGCTCAGCCGAGGACGGCGAGCGCGTCGATCTCGATGAGGAGGCCGGCCGGGAGGCCGACGTACACGGTCGTCCGGGCGGACGCGGGGGCCTTGAGGCCCTGCTCCTGGAAGTACTGGTTGTAGATCGCGTTCATCTCGGCGAAGTGGTCCACGTCGGTGAGGTAGACGCGCGTCATCATGACGTCGTCCCAGCTCGCGCCGCCCTCCTCCAGGATCGCCTTGACGTTGGCGAAGGTCTGGAGGGTCTGCTCGCGCAGGGTCGGGCCCGCGACCGTCGGGGCCTGGCCCTCGACGGCGGGCAGGAAGCCGACCTGACCGGCGACCTGGAGGATGTTGCCCTTCTTCACGCCGTGCGAGAACTGCGCGGGCGGGGCGGTGTGGGTGGCGGGCGTGAGGGCGGTCTTCTCGAGTGTCATCCGTTGTCCTTGGTAGGGGCGGTGCCGGAGTACTCCCGGCTGATGTCGTCCGCGGTGCGGCGCACCAGCGGGAGGAGACCGAGGAGTTCCTCGGCCGTGACGACCACGTTGGGCGCCGAGACCGACATGGCGGCGACGACCCGGCCGTCGGCGCCGCGGACCGGGGCGCCGACGCAGTTGATGGACTCCTCGTGGCCGCCGAGGTCGGTGGCCCAGCCCTGTTCGCGTACGGTCGCCAGCTCCTTGAGGAAGGCGGCGGCGTTCGGGGTCGAACGGGGCGTGTACGGGGGGTAGTCGAGCTTCGCGGCGACGGCGCGGCGGTCGGGCTCGGGCAGGTCGGCGAGGAGCAGTTTGGCGACGGCGGCGACGGTGATCGCGACCGGTTTGCCGATGCGGGAGTACATACGGACCGGGTAGCGGCTCTCGACCTTGTCGATGTAGAGGACCTCGCCCTCCTCGTACACGGCGAGGTGGACGGTGTGCCCGGTCTGCTCGTTGAGGGCGGCGAGGTAGGGGTGGGCGATCTCGCGGACGTCGAGGTTCTCGACGGCTTCCTGGGCGAGGGCGAAGAGGCGGGCGCCGAGTCGGTAGCGCTGGTCCTGCTGGCGGTGGACGAGGCCGTGCTCGTGGAGGGTGCGCAGCAGCCGCAGGGCGGTCGACTTGTGGACGCCGAGCCGTTCGGCGACCTGCCCGAGGTCGGCGGGGCCCTGGGCGAGCAGCGGCAGGATGCTGAGTGCCCGGTCGACGGTCTGGCTCATGGCGTACGTACCTCCTGGTCCTCCCCCGTCCAGCCGGGGCCGAGGTGAAGTGTGCCCCAGGCTCCGGCGTCGAGGGCGGCGAGCCGGTCGGCGCGGGCGCGGCGGGGAGGGACGGCGACGTCGCCGGGGACGGTGAGGGCGGCGGCGGCCATGAGGTGGCCGTGGCGGAGCCGCGTGGCCATGTCGAGCCCTCGGAGGGTGGCGGAGAGGAAGCCGGCGGCGAAGGCGTCGCCGGCTCCGACGGGCGCGACCACGTCGACGCGGGGGGCGGGGACGGAGGTGACGGTGTCGGGCCGAAATTCAGCCCCGCCGGCGTTTGAGGCGCGGGGGGCCGGGGGCAGAGCCCCCGGTTCGGGAAGGGGCGGGGTGGGGAAGGAAGCCGCGCAGCGCTCGAACGCCACCGCCCCTTCCCCACCCCGCTTCACCACCAGCACGGCCGGTTCCGGCAGGACCCCACGGATCGCGGCCGGATCGCGGAGGCCCCACAGCGTCTTCGCCTCGTCGGCGCCGACGAAGACGAGGTCGGCGCGGCGCGCGAGTTCGAGGAGCACCTCGGGGGCGCTGCCGTCGCGCCACAGGCCCGGCCGGTGGTTGACGTCGAAGGAGACGAGCGGGCGGCCGGGGCGCGGGGCGGTGAGTTCCCGCATGAGGGTGAGGCAGTCCTCGGAGAGGGCCGCGGTGATGCCGGTGAGGTGGAGGACGCGGCCGTCGGCGACGGAGGCGTACGGCACGGTCTCGGGCGACATCGCGGAGGCGGCCGATCCTGCCCGGTAGTAGACGACCTCGTGCGCTTCGGTGGCCCGGTCCTCGTCGGTGCGGAAGTAGACGCCGGTCGGCCGGTGGGGGTCGCGGATGACGGCCGTGACGTCCACGCCGTACGCGCCGATCGTCTCCACCAGGTGGTGGCCGAAGCCGTCCCGGCCTACGCGGCCGACCCATCTCACGCGGTGTCCGGCGGCGGCGAGGGCGCAGGCGACGTTGGACTCGGCGCCGCCGATCGCGCGGGCGAAGGAGGGAACGTCGGCGAGGCGGCCGGGCCGGGAGGGTAGGAAGGTGATCATGGACTCGCCGAGGCAGACGAAGTCCGGGGGCGCGGGTGAGCGAGAGGGCGCGGGTGCGTGTGACGGCGCGGGTGCGTGTGAGGGCGCGGGTGTGTGTGAGGGCGCGGGTGCGTGTGAGGGTGCGGACGTGTCCGAGGTCGCGTCCGGGGGCGCGTGTCCGCTCACTCTCGGGCTCCCTGTGACTGTTACGGGTCCATTGACCCGGCCTTGGCCCGGATGTTAGACAGCCACGAGCAAGATACGCAATGACCGTTGCACACAATGCAACACTGGACGAGGAGGCCCCGTGCCCGACCTGGCGAGCGAGCGAGTCGACCACCGCTTCAAGGGACTGCCCCCGGACGCCGAGGGCCTGACCGTCGGCGAGCTGGCGGCCCAGCGCCGCTCCCTCTTCACCGGCGGCTTCACCACCCCCGTCCTCGCGCTCTCCGCCGAGTCCGTCGAGCACAACCTCCGCCTCCTGGAGGTCTACGCCGAGCGCCACGGCCTCGCCTTCGCCCCGCACGGCAAGACCTCCATGGCCCCCCGGCTCTTCGACCGCCAGCTGGAGCACGGCGCCTGGGGCATCACGGCCGCCATGCCCCACCAGGCCCGCGTCTACCGCGCCCACGGCGTGGCCACGATCTTCCTCGCGAACGAGGTCGTCGACGCCGTCGCCCTGCGCTGGCTCGCCGCCGAGCTCGACGCCGACCCGGACTTCCGCTTCGTCTGCTACGTCGACTCGGTGCGCGGCGTCGAGCTGATGGACGAGGCCCTGCGCGCGGCAGGAGCCGCCCGCCCCGTGGACGTCGTCGTCGAGCTGGCCGCCGGCGCGACCGGGCGGACGGGCGTACGGACCGAGGCGGAGTGCGCGGCCGTCGCCGACGCGGTCGCGGCCGTCCCCACCCTGCGGCTCGTCGGCGTCGCCGGGTACGAGGGCACCATGCCCGGGGCGGACGGCGAGCGGGTCAGGGAGTGGCTGCACCGGCTGGTCGGGCTCGCGGCCGACTTCGACAAGGCCGGCCGCTTCGACCCCGCCATCGGCGAGATCGTGGTGAGCGCGGGCGGGAGCGAGTGGTTCGACGCGGTCGCGGACGTCTTCGCGGAGATCCCCGGACTCTCCCTCCCCGTCCTGAAGCTGCTGCGCTCCGGCGCGTACGTCTCGCACGACGACGGCCAGTACCGCGAGCGGACCCCGTTCAACCGCGTCCCCGAAGAGGGCGCGCTCCAGCCCGCGTTCAGGCTCTGGTCGCAGGTCGTCTCCCGCCCGACCGCCGAGCAGGCGTTCACCAACGCGGGCAAGCGGGACGCGGCCCACGACCTCCACCTGCCCGAGGCGCAGGTGGTCCGCGACGCCCGCACGGGCGAGGTCCGTGCCGCCGAGGGTGTCACCGTCACCGGCCTCTCCGACCAGCACACCTGGCTCCGCACGACGCCCGAGGCGGACGTGAAGGTCGGCGACTGGGTCGGCATGGGCCTGTCCCACCCGTGCACGTCCTTCGACAAGTGGCAGCTGATCCCGCTGGTCGAGGCGGACGGCACGGTGGTCGACTACCTCCGCACGTTCTTCTAGAAGGAGTCGGCATGGACCTCGTCTTCCGCGACGCGGAGGTCGTCGACGGCAGCGGCGGCCCGTCCTACCGGGCCGACGTGGCGATCGACGGCGGCCGGATCGCCGCGATCGTCAAGGAGGGCGCCGCCGCCGGCTGTCAGCGCCCCACGGCCCGCCGGATCGTGGACGCCGAGGGCCTCGCGCTCTCCCCCGGCTTCGTCGACATGCACGCCCACAGCGACCTCGCGCTGCTCCGCGACCCGGACCACAGCGCGAAGGCCGCGCAGGGCGTGACCCTCGAAGTCCTGGGCCAGGACGGCCTGTCGTACGCGCCGGTCGACGACCGCACGCTCGCCGAGGTCCGGCGGACGATCGCCGGCTGGAACGGCGGCGCGCCCGGGGACACGACCCTCGACCTCGACTGGCGCACGGTCGGCGCGTACCTGGACCGCCTCGACGGCGCGCACGGCGGCCGGGGCATCGCGGTCAACGCCGCGTACCTCGTCCCCCAGGGGACGGTCAGGATGTACGCGGTCGGCTGGGAGGACCGCCCCGCCACCGGCTCCGAGCTGGACCGGATGCGGCGGCTCGTCGCCGAGGGCCTGGAGCAGGGCGCGGTCGGCATGTCCTCCGGCCTGACGTACACCCCCGGCATGTACGCGCCGGACGCCGAGCTCACCGCACTGTGCCGGGTCGTGGCGGAGTACGGCGGCTACTACTGCCCGCACCACCGCTCGTACGGCGCCGGCGCCCTCCAGGCGTACGCGGAGATGGTTGCCCTCACGCGCGAGGCGGGCTGCGCCCTCCATCTGGCCCACGCCACCATGAACTTCGGCGTGAACGAGGGCAGGGCGCCCGAGCTCCTCGCCCTCCTGGACGAGGCCCTCGCCGGGGGCGCGGACATCACCCTCGACACGTACCCGTACACGCCCGGCAGCACGACCCTCGTCGCCGTCCTCCCGAGCTGGGCGAGCGAAGGCGGCCCGGAGGCGGTCCTCGCGCGGCTCCGTGACGAGGAGACGGCGGACCGGATCCGCCACCACCTCGAAGTGGTCGGCTCGGACGGCTGCCACGGAGTGCCGGTCGACTGGGACACGATCGAGATCGCGGGCGTGACCGACCCGGGCCTCACGGAGCTCGTGGGCCGCCGCCTCGACGGCTGGGCCACGGCGCGGCGCCTCCTGCTCGACGACCGGCTGGGGACGTCGATCCTCCAGCACGTGGGCCACGAGGAGAACGTCCGGACGATCATGCGGCACCGGGTCCACACGGGCGGCTCGGACGGCATCCTCCAGGGCCTCAAGCCGCACCCGCGCGCGTACGGCACGTTCCCTCACTACCTCGGCCGGTACGTGCGCGAGCTCGGCGTCCTCTCCCTTGAGGAGTGCGTCGCCCACCTGACCTCCCGCCCGGCGGCCCGCCTCCGCCTCCCGGACCGGGGCCTGGTCCGCGAGGGGTACGTGGCGGACCTGGTCCTCTTCGACCCGGTGACGGTCGCGGCGGGAGCGACGTACGCGTCCCCCCGCACCCTCCCGGTGGGCATCCCGCACGTCCTGATCGACGGCAGGTTCGTCATGGAGGACGGCAAGCGCACGGACACCCTGGCGGGCCGCGCCATCCGGAGGACCCCGACGAGCTGAGGTGCGGGACGGCGGCCTGGGTCCGCTAGGTCCACGCCCCCGTCGCGTCCGGCACGGCGCCCCGCCGCGAAAGGACCGGCCACCGCTCCCGCCGCATCCACAGCAGCCCCAACGCCACCACGACCCCCGCCACCACGAACCCGTACCACGGCGTGCGCCCCGACGGCGCCGTCTCGTACACGAGCGCCGCCGACAGCACCACCAGCACCTGTCCGACCCGGCTCCGCCAGGCGACCGCCGCGACGACGGCCGTCCCCCACAGCAGGTACCACGGCTGGACCATCGGCGAGAGCGCGACGAGCGCGACCAGCGAGATCCCGAGGCCGAGCACCGGGTCCAGGGCCCCCCGCCACGAGCGCCACGCGAGCGCGAGGATCAGCCCGGCGGCGACGACGAGCCCCAGCTTCTGGACGACGCCCTTCACCGGATCGGGATCGTCCGCGACGAGCAGCCCGAGCGCGAGCCCGAGGTCGCTCGTCACCGAGAGCGCCGTGTGGATGGCCCCGGCGACGCTCTGTGTCCACAGCCACCCGAACCCGGTACCGGCGGCCAGCGTCGCCCCCACGGCGACCCCGCCCGCCACGAGCCCCGGCAGCACGAGCCCCTTCACGACACCCCGTACGCCACCGTCCCGGCGCGCGATCATGACGCCGATGAACAGCAGGGCGACGGCCGCCGGCGACTTCACCATCATCGCGAGGCCGACGAGGACGCAGCCGAGCACCCACCGCCCGCGCACCGCGAGGAGCACGCCGCCGAGCATGAGGCCGATCATCAGCCCGTCGTTGTGCATGCCGCCGACGACATGGATCAGCAGCAGCGGGTTGAGCGCGGCCAGCCACACCGCGCCGTCGCGGCCGCCCGCACCCCCGCCGAGCCCCCGTACGGCCCAGACGATCAGCGCGAGCGCGCCCAGGGCGATCAGCCGCATCCCGAGCACGGCCGGCACGATCGCCCCGCCGGTCGCCTTCACGACGACCGCGGCGAGGAGCAGGAAGACCGGACCGTACGGTGCCGGGGTGTCGGTCCAGTGGCCGCCGACGCTCGCCGCCGCGTCCGCGCCGAGGTCGCCGGGGCCGAGGACGGAGGGCCCGCCGCCGTAGACGTCGTGGCCTTCGAGGACCATCGCGCCCTGCGCGACGTAGCTGTAGACGTCCGCGCTGTAGAGCGGCGGGGCGAGGAGCAGCGGCGCGGTCCAGAGGGCCAGGGTCCCGAGCACCCCGTCCCGTACGCCCTCCACGAGCAGGACGCCGTACCGCCACCAGGCGGCGACGAGCAGGGTCAGGCCGAGGTAGGCGAGGACGGCGCCGGCCACGGCGAGCGCGGAGCCGCGCGGCTCCCACAGTCCCCAGCCGCCGCGTACGGGCAGCGTCCCGGCGGCCCACCCGCCCACGGCGACGGCGAGCGATCCGGCAGCACCCAGCCACCGGCATCCGGAGGCACTGAAAACCCACATGGCGTGCCAACCTATCCCGGCCGGGCGCGGGACCCGACCTCGCCGCCGGGCACCCGCTCCCGCCGCCGGGGACCCGGGCCGCCGACGACCGCCGTCCCGGGCCCTATCTCGGTCGCCTGGAGGAGCCCCGCCCCTTCCCCGGTTTCGTCGGCTGGTCGCCGGCGGGAGCCGCCTCCGTCGTCGGGCCGGCGGCCGGATCGGTCGTCCCGGACCCGGACGGAGCAGCGGTCGGTTCCTGGTCGCCGGCCGTGGCGGAGGGCGCCGCACGCCCCTGGGGCGACGCGGGCGCGGAGGCGGTGGCGCTCCCGTCCCCGCCGGAGCCCGACGCATCGGTCGGACCGGCCTCACCGTCGCGGGCGGACGGGTCGGAGGGGTCGGAGGGGCTGGACGGGTCGGAGGGGTCGGAGAGTCCCGACGGGTCGGAGGGTCCGGAGGGGTCCGCCTGGATCAGCGCGGGCGGTCCGCCGGGGCCGCCGTCGGGGGAGCCCGTGCCGCCCTTCGTGCCGGAGCCGCCCGCGAGCAGCGCGGCGGCGGCCCCGAGGACGGCGATCCCGCCCGCGGCGATCAGCCACACCGGACCGCGCCCCCGGCGTGCGGGGGCGTGGCGGCGGGCGCGCCGGGGGCCGGCGGCGCCGGGGTCGTGCTGGCTCATGGGCCCGAATTGTAGGGAGCACGACACCGCCGGTGCGACGGGGGTCACATCGGGGTGCCGTGTCCGACGTGTCCCAAAACACGAGGCGTCCCGCCCCACCCCGCCGTAAGCTCTCGTCATGCAGGTGATCCAGTCCACGAAGCTCGCCAACGTCTGTTACGAAATCCGGGGTCCGGTGCTCGAAGAGGCGATGCGGCTTGAGGCTGCGGGTCATCGCATCCTCAAGCTCAACACGGGCAATCCGGCCGCCTTCGGCTTCGAGTGTCCGCCCGCCATCCTTGAGGACGTGCTGCGCAACCTCTCCGAGGCACACGGCTACGGCGACGCGAAGGGCCTGCTGTCGGCCCGCCGAGCGGTGATGAGCCACTACGAGACGAAGGGCATTCCGCTCTCCGTCGAGGACATCTACCTCGGCAACGGCGTCTCGGAGCTGATCCAGATGTCGATGCAGGCGCTCCTCGACGACGGCGACGAGGTCCTCGTACCGGCCCCGGACTATCCGCTGTGGACCGCGTCGGTCTCGCTCGCGGGCGGTACGGCCGTGCACTACCGCTGCGACGAGCAGGCCGACTGGATGCCGGACCTCGCCGACATCGAGCGGAAGATCACCGACCGCACCAAGGCGATCGTGATCATCAACCCGAACAACCCGACGGGCGCCGTCTACGACGACGAGATGCTCCGCTCGCTGACGGAGATCGCCCGCCGCCACAACCTGGTCGTCTGCTCGGACGAGATCTACGACAAGATCCTCTACGACGGTACGACGCACACACCGACCGCCGCGATCGCCCCCGACCTCCTCTGCCTCACCTTCAACGGGATGAGCAAGAACTACCGGGTGGCGGGTTTCCGCTCCGGCTGGCTCGCGGTCTGCGGTCCGAAGCATCACGCGACCTCGTACATCGAGGGCCTCACGATCCTCGCCAACATGCGCCTGTGCGCGAACATGCCGGCGCAGCACGCGGTGGCCGCCGCCCTCCAGGGCCGGCAGTCGATCGAGGAACTGGTGCTGCCGGGCGGGCGGCTCCTGGAGCAGCGCGACACGGCGTACGACCTGCTGACCCAGATCCCGGGCGTGACGTGCGTGAAGCCGAAGGGCGCGCTGTACCTGTTCCCGCGGCTCGACCCGAACGTCTACAAGATCAAGGACGACCGGCAGATGGTCCTGGACCTGCTGCGGGCCGAGAAGATCATGGTCGTGCACGGGACGGGCTTCAACTGGCACGAGCCGGACCACTTCCGGATCGTCACGCTGCCCGCGGCGGCGGACCTGGCGGACGCGGTGACCCGGATCGGCCGGTTCCTGGACGGCTACAGCCAGCCCTGAACCCACCATGCCGGACATCACTCAACTTTAGACTGAATCTAAGCTAGGATGGCTCTCAGAGCACTCAGGAGGCCATCCCCATGTACGAACCGATCCGCACCAAGTCGGTCCACCGGATGGCCGACGACGACCACGCGTACCCGCACCGCTCCCGCGAGGAGGAGCTGGACATCCAGCTCGCCGGACACCTGTCCGCCCTGCTCGCCGTCACCGACGAGCTCGGCGACACGGAGGCGGGCGAGCTCATCGCCCGCCAGGTGGCGCGGCTGCGCGGCGCACCGCCCGCCCGCCACGCGGGCCTGAGCGGCTCGCCGACGCGGGACCTGCACCACAAGGCGCACGCCCTCGCGGGCCGCGCCCTGGTCGTCGCCGCCTCCCGGGCCGACACGGCCGCCGCGATCCTCGCCGCCGGGCGCATGGACGCGCACACCGCGGCACTGGCCGGGGAGCCCACCCTGGCCGCAGCCGGCACCCCCTGACGGCCCCGGTCCGCGCGGCACGAACCGCGCGGACCGGGCGCCACCCACCCGGGACGGCCGGAGCCACCGCCTCCCGTCCGCCCCCCCTCCGCCCGCCCATCCGGCAGCCATCGCTCCGGTTCGGTACCGGGATCGGCACTTCACCCCTCGTACACCCAACTCCCCCTGGAATGTGGGTTTCCGCGAGCACGCTGCCCGCGTGAGACGCATCCTGGGAATCGTCCTGGCCGCCCTGCTCCTCGGCGGCGTGGCCGCCGTCCTCGTGACGGGCGGCGACAAGGACACAGGCACGGCAACGAAGACCGTGCGAGGAGTCATCGGGTCGGAGAAGGCGGAGTTCTTCGCCGACCCGCAGGTCGTGAAGGCGCTGGCCACCAAGGGCTTCGCCGTGGGCACCGAGACCTCCGGGTCCTGGGACATGGACGAACTCCCCCTGGACGGCTACGACTTCGCCTTCCCGTCCTCCAGGGGGCCCGCCGACGGGCTCCGCGCGAAGGCGAAGACGAAGGACAAGGCGACCACCGCCCCGCTGCGGCCCTTCTACTCGCCGCTCGTCGTCGTCGCGCACAGCGCGGCGGCCCGGGTCCTCGCGGGCAACGGCCTCGCGACCCTCGGCCCGCGCGGGACGACCGGCACCCTGAAGATGGACGCCTACCTGGCCGCCGCCCGCGCCGACCGGACCTGGCAGCAGCTCAAGGGCTCCGCCGGGCACGCCGAGCTGAGCGGCACCCTCTTCATCACCTCCACCGATCCGGTGGCCTCCAACTCCGGCGCCCTCTACCTGGCGGCCGCGAGCTACGTCGCCGACGGCGGCAAGGTCGCGGGCGACGCCGCCGCCGTGACCCGCACCGCCCCCCTCATGCGCAAACTGATCCAGGTGCAGGGCGCCCAACAGGCGGGCTCCGACGCCCCGTTCCGCGACTTCATCAGCGGCGTCGGCAACCCGCTGGTCCTGGTGTACGAGTCCCAGGTCGCCGCCCAGCTCCTCGCGGGCAAGCCCATGGGCGACCTCGTCGTCCTCTACCCGGACACCACCGTCAACAGCGACCACACCCTCGTCCCGCTCACCGAGAACGGCCGGGCGCTCGGCGAACTCCTCGCCACCGACCCCGAACTGCGCAAGCTCGCCGTCCGCCACGGCTTCCGGCCGCAGGGCGCGGCGAGCGAGTTCACCTCGGCCACCGACCACCACACCGCCTACCTCAACCAGACACTGACCGGCGTCCGCCAGGCGCCCGTGCCCACCAGCAAGGTGCTGCACGAGATGGCGCTGCGGGCCCGCGACCAGGGGGACACCGCATGACCACGCCCGAGGATCCGAGAAGAACGATGGCCCTGACACCGCCCGGGAACGACAGCCCGCTCGTCCTCACCCCGCCGGAGCCGGTGGCGCCCGTCCGCGCCGAGCAGGTCTCCGGCGTCGTCCCGCTGGACGAGTCCACCCGCACCGAGATGTCCCGGCGGGCCGCCGAGTACGTCGGCTCGATCGAAGGACTCGACCCGCGCTCCCCCGAGTTCTCGGGCCGCATCGGCGAGATCACGGCGCTCGGCGCGGGCGAGATGCGCTCCGCCACCCAGCAGTCGAACCGGATGCTCGACCGCACGGTCCGCTCGCTCGGCACCGGCGCGTCCGCCGGCGACGCCCAGACCAGGGTCGGCGCCTCGCTCGTCGAACTCCGGCGCACAGTGGAGGACCTGGACCCCCGGGACACCCCGGCCAAGGGGTTCAAGGGGCTGCTCTCCAAGCTCCCCGGCGGCAACAAGCTGCGCGACCACGTCGCCAAGTACGCCTCCTCGCAGGCAACTCTGAACCGGATCGTCGGCGCGCTGCGCGGCGGCCAGGACGAACTGGAGCGCGACAACGCCGCGTTGCAGACCGAGCGGGCCCGCCTCTGGGAGACCATGGGCAAGCTCCAGGAGTACGCGGTGCTCACCGAGGCCCTCGACGCGGCCGTGGAGGAGCGGATCGCCGTCACCCCGGACCGGGCCCAGGCGGACGCGCTGCGCGCCGACGTCCTCTTCCCGGTCCGGCAGAAGCACCAGGACCTGCTGACCCAACTCGCCGTCTGTGCCCAGGGGTACATGGCGATGGACGTGGTCCGCCGGAACAACGCCGAGCTGATCAAGGGCGTCGACCGGGCGGCGACGACCACCCTCTCGGCGCTGCGGATCGCCGTGATGCTCGCCACCGCGCTGGAGCACCAGCGGAACGTCACCGAGCAGGTCAACGCGCTCCGGTCGACGACGGAGAACCTCATCGCCACCAACGCCGGGATGCTGTCGGAGCAGGCCGGCGAGATCCAGCGGATCGCGGCGGACCCGGCGGTGGGAGCGGAGACGCTCCGCACGGCGTTCCAGCAGATCTACACGACCCTCGACGCCATCGACACGTACAAGGTCCAGGCCACGGAGTCGATGGCCGCCACCGTCCGGTCCCTGACCTCCGAGCTCCAGCAGGCGAGCTCCCATCTGGAGCGCAGCCGCCGCACCAGCGCCCTGGAGGGTGGCGGCCCCGCATGACCCGCACCCCGCGCAGCGGCTTCCTGAGGCGTACGTTCGCCGGCCTGGCCCTCGCCCTGCTCGTCACGGCCACCGGCGGCGCCTGCTCCACCATCGACAACAGCTCCTCCGGCGGCCAGGGCAGCCGTCCGACCCCCGACCGGCACGGCACGAGCTACGCCCCCGGCACCCTGCGCGTCCTCGCCTCCTCCGAGCTGGCCGACATGGCCCCCGTACTGGAAGAGGCCCGCAAGGCGACCGGCGTCACCGTCCGCCCCACCTACGCCGGCACCCTCGACGCCGTCGAGCAGATCGCCTCCGGCGAGGCGGAGAAGGCGTACGACGCGATCTGGCTCTCCTCCAACGACTACCTCAGGCTCCGTCCGGACACCGCGAAGCGGATCACCGGCGAGACCCCGATCATGACCTCGCCGGTCGCCCTCGGGGTCCGGCCCGCCGCCGTCACCCGCCTCGGCTGGGACCCCGCCAAGGTCACCTGGTCGCAGCTGCACAAGGCGGTCGCCGAGAAGAAGCTGACGTACGGCATGACGGACCCGATGCGCTCCAACTCCGGTTTCTCCGCGCTGGTCTCGGTCGCCTCGGGACTCTCCGGCGCCCAGTCCGCGCTCACCGAGCGGGACGTCACCCGGGCCACTCCCCGGCTGAAGGAGTTCTTCGCGGGCCAGAAGCTGACGTCCGGCTCCTCCGGCTGGCTCGCGACCGCCTACGGCCGCCGCGCCGACGTCGACGCGCTCGTCAACTACGAGTCCGTGCTGCTGTCCGCGCCCGGGAAGCTCACCGTGATCCGTCCGTCGGACGGCGTCGTCACCGCCGACTACCCGCTCACCCTGCTCACCTCCGCCCGCACCGAAGCCAAGGAGGCGGCCGGCCGGCTCACCACCTACCTGCGCACCCCGGACGCCCAGCGGCGGATCACGGACACGACCCTGCGCCGCCCGGTCGTCCTCGGCGTGCCGCCGGCGTCCGCGCTCGCCGAGGACCAGCGGCGCGAGCTGCCGTTCCCCGGCAGCCGGGCCGTCGCCGACGGCCTGCTCGACGCGTACGACAACACCCTGCGCAGGCCCTCCCGCACGGTGTACGTGCTCGACACGTCCGGCTCCATGGCGGGCGAGCGCCTCGAACGCCTCAAGACGGCGCTCGCCGAGCTCACCGGCGACTTCCGGGACCGGGAGGAGGTCACCCTGATGCCCTTCGGCTCCGCGGTGAAGCAGTACGAGGTCCGTACGCACACGGTCGACCCGGCCTCGCCGAAGGCGGCGCAGGACGCGATCGGGACCGACGTCCGGAACCTCTCGGCCTCCGGTGGCACCGCGATCTACTCCAGCGTCCAGGAGGCGTACCGCTTCCTCGGCACGTCCTCCGGTGGCACCGCCCCCACCGACACGTTCACCTCGATCGTGCTCATGACGGACGGGGAGAACACCGACGGCGACCCGGCCTCCGCCTTCGACACCTTCTACCGCTCCCTGCCCGCCGAGCAGCAGCGCACCCCGGTCTTCCCGATCCTCTTCGGGGACTCCGACCGCGGCGAGCTCGACCACATCGCGAGCCTGACCGGCGGCAAGCTCTTCGACGCCCAACAGGGTTCGCTGGACGGCGCCTTCGAGGAGATCCGTGGCTACCAGTAACCGCCTCCTGCGGTACGCCGAGTCCCGCAAGAACCTCACGGGCTGCGCCGCCGGCCTGGCCGGCCTCGCGCTCACCCTCACCGGAGCCGCGGGCTCCCTGTGGCCGCTGGTCGTCGTGGGCCTGTACGGGGCGGGGGCGCTGATCGCCCCGCCCGAGCGTCCGGACACCCCGCACTTCCCGAGCGCCGACGAGCAACTGGACGCCCTGCGAGCCGACTTCACCAAGCTGCGCGCGTATCTGACCGAGGTGGAGCTGCCGTCGGCCACCCGCGAGCAGCTCACCGCACTCGACACCCTGATCGAGGCCCTGCTCGAACCGGGCTGGGTGAGCGACCCGGAGCACCTCCACGTCCTGGCCCGCGCGGTCCGGCTGGACGTCCCGGAGGCGGTCGACACCTTCGTACGGACGCGGTGGTGGTCGCGGTTCGCCTCGGGCGCCGAGGCGCCGGAGGGTCACCTCGAACGGCAGCTGGCCGCGCTCCACGAGGAGGCGACGGCGATCGCCACCGCCCTCCAGGAAGCGGAAGCCATCCGTCAGCACATTCACACGGAGTACGTGGAAGGGCGCGGCAACTGATCGACTACGGTCCGCACATGACACTTTTCGAGCACTCCGCATCCCGCCGCACCATCCTGACCGCGCTGGCCGCGGCAGCCACGGCGGGAGCCCCGGTCCTCGGCCAGCTCGCCGCCGCCACCCCGGCCGCCGCCCTGCCCTCCGACGTCACGCTTCCGGACCCGATCGAGTACAAGTCGAACACCCTCCTCTACCAGGACCCGAAGCTGGTCGAGGGCACCTCGTACAGCCGCCGTTACCGCCGCCACCAGCAGTTCGACCTCAAGATGAGCCAGAAGTACGACTTCCAGCGCACCGCGATCCTCGCGCTGCACGGCGGCGGCATCGAGATAGGCACGAGCGAGCTGTGCCTGGGCATCGCCGGCTACAGCCCGGGCAGCGCCCCGGGCGAAGGGATGGGCGACCCCGCGGGCGACCCGATCCTGCCGACCGTGCACGACTACTTCATGTTCGAGGGCCTGCTCTCCAACGGCAACGTTGCCCTGCACGTCACCTCGAAGAACTGTGACGACCACGTCGCCCTGGCGACCGCGGCGAGCCACCTCAACGTCCTGTCCCTGCACGGCTGCAAGTTCGAGCAGCTGAACCTGCCCACGGCCGTCTACCCGCCGACCGGAGACCTCGGGGTCGCCGTCGTCGGCGGCCTCAACGCCGCGTTCCGCTCGGCCCTGGTGACCGAGATCAACAACGCCGGCTTCCAGGCGGTCGACGCCTACGACCCCCGCTACTCCGCCACGCTCGCCGAGTTCAACGGCAGCCACGTCAACAACCCGTGCAACCGCACGATGCTCGCCATGGGCGCCCAGCTGGAGCTGACCACGGATCTGCGGAAGAGCCTCTTCGGCGACCCGTCGTCCCGCGGCGGCCGCGCGGAGACCTGGTACAAGTCGGGCGGCCGGTTCGAAAGCTTCCGCGACGCCTGCCGCCGGGCGATCGCCACCGTCGAGGCCGGACAGCCGATCCTGTAGCGGACGTGCGCCGGCCCCCGGAGCCTGAGGGGGCTCCGGGAGCCGGATGCGTCGTGATGGGCCGTCGTGACCCCACTGGTCAGGGCGGTGTTTCGGGGCAACCCACCACGAGTCTCGAAGGGACGACTAGCCCAGGCGCTCCACGAGCGCGTTGTACTGGTCCCACAGCTCCTTCGGCGTGTGGTCGCCGAAGGTGTTCAGGTGGTCGGGGACGAGGGCGGCCTCTTCGCGCCACACGTCACGGTCGACCTTGAGGAGGAACTCCAGGTCCTCGGCCGGCAGGTCCAGGCCCTCGGTGTCCAGGGACTCCGCGGTCGGCAGGATGCCGATCGGGGTCTCGACGCCCTCGGCCTTGCCCTCCAGGCGCTCGACGATCCACTTCAGGACGCGGCTGTTCTCACCGAAGCCGGGCCAGACGAACTTGCCCGCCTCGTTCTTGCGGAACCAGTTCACGTAGTAGATCTTCGGCAGCTTCGCGGCGTCGGCCTCGGCGCCCACCTTGACCCAGTGGGCCATGTAGTCGCCCATGTTGTAGCCGCAGAACGGCAGCATGGCGAAGGGGTCGCGGCGCAGCTCGCCGACCTTGCCCTCGGCGGCGGCGGTCTTCTCGGAGGCGACGTTCGCACCGAGGAAGACGCCGTGGTTCCAGTCGAAGGACTCGGTCACCAGCGGGACGGCGGAGGCGCGGCGGCCGCCGAAGAGGATCGCCGAGATCGGCACGCCCTTCGGGTCCTCCCACTCCGGCGCGATGATCGGGCACTGCCCGGCCGGCACGGTGAAGCGGGCGTTCGGGTGGGCGGCCGGCGTCTCGGACGCGGGCGTCCAGTCGTTGCCCTTCCAGTCCGTGAGGTGCGCGGGGGCCGTCTCGGTCATCCCCTCCCACCACACGTCGCCGTCGTCCGTGAGGGCGACGTTCGTGAAGACGGAGTTGCCCCACATGGTCTTCATGGCGTTGGCGTTGGTGTGCTCGCCGGTGCCGGGCGCGACGCCGAAGAAACCGGCCTCGGGGTTGATCGCGTAGAGGCGGCCGTCCTCGCCGAAGCGCATCCAGGCGATGTCGTCGCCGATGGTCTCGACCGTCCAGCCGGAGATCGTGGGCTCCAGCATGGCGAGGTTGGTCTTGCCACAGGCGGACGGGAAGGCGGCGGCAATGTACGTGGGGGCCTCAGCCTCGCCCGCCGGCGGGGTCAGCTTGAGGATCAGCATGTGCTCGGCGAGCCAGCCCTCGTCACGCGCCATGACGGAGGCGATGCGGAGCGCGTAGCACTTCTTGCCGAGCAGGGCGTTGCCGCCGTAGCCCGAGCCGTACGACCAGATCTCGCGGCTCTCGGGGAAGTGCGAGATGTACTTGGTGGTGTTGCAGGGCCACGGCACGTCGGCCTCGCCCTCGGCGAGCGGCGCGCCCAGCGTGTGCACGGCCTTGACGAAGAAGCCGTCGGTGCCGAGCTCGTCCAGGACGGCCTGTCCCATGCGGGTCATGGTGCGCATGGAGACGGCGACGTACGCGGAGTCCGTGATCTCGACGCCGATGGCGGAGAGCGGGGATCCGACGGGGCCCATGCAGAAGGGCACGACGTACATGGTGCGGCCGCGCATCGAGCCGCGGAAGATGCCGTCGGAGCCCGCGAAGAGCTCCTTCATCTCGGCCGGGGCCTTCCAGTGGTTGGTCGGGCCCGCGTCCTCCTCCTTCTCGGAGCAGATGTACGTCCGGTCCTCGACGCGCGCGACGTCGGAGGGGTCGGAGGCCGCGTAGTACGAGTTCGGGCGCTTCACCGGGTCGAGCTTCGTGAAGGTCCCCTTGGCGACGAGCTCCTCGCACAGGCGCTCGTACTCCGCCTCGGACCCGTCGCACCAGACGATGCTGTCCGGCTGGGTGATCTCGGCGATCTCGTTCACCCAGGAGACGAGCTCCTGGTGCTGGGTCGGGACGGTGGTGGGAGCCGCGTTGTCGCGCGCCACGATTGCTCCTTGTTGAGGGGTTTTTTGGTGTATGCCCCGTGGGGGCCGCGACCCGGATGCTTCGTAGCCGCTCATCCGGTGCCGACCGCACTCATTTGATCATCCGATGTTAGCGCCCATATGTCCAGAGGGCCGCACACGTGAGCATCGCCACTCATATCCGGGACCTACTGGTGCGTAGGTACGATTCGTTGTCATGACTGCAGCCACGCCGGAAGTGACCCCGACCGAGTACCCGCCGTCGGTCGGGAACCCCCCGGCGCTCCCGGTGAAACCCCGGCTCAGAGGCTGGCTGCACGCCGGCATGTTCCCCGCCGTGATCGTCGCGGGCCTCGTCCTCGTCGCCCTCTCCGACTCGCCCCGCGCCCGGATCGCCTGCGGGATCTACGTCCTCACGGCCTGCCTGCTCTTCGGCATCAGCGCGCTCTACCACCGCGGGAACTGGGGACCGCGCGGCGAGGCCGTCCTGCGCCGCCTCGACCACGCCAACATCTTCCTGATCATCGCGGGCACCTACACCCCGCTCACCCTGCTCCTGCTCCCCGACTCCACGGGCGAGCCGCTCATGTGGGCGGTCTGGGCGGCGGCCGCCGCCGGCATCGCCTTCCGCGTCTTCTGGGTCGGCGCCCCGCGCTGGCTGTACACGCCCTGCTACATCGCGATGGGCTGGGCCGCCGTCTTCTTCCTGCCGGACTTCATGCGCGCCGGCGGCATCGCCGTCCTCGTCCTCGTCGTCGTCGGCGGTCTGCTCTACAGCGCGGGCGGGGTCATCTACGGCATCAAGCGCCCGAACCCCTCGCCCCGCTGGTTCGGCTTCCACGAGGTCTTCCACTCGCTGACCCTCGCGGCCTTCGTCGTCCACTACGTCGGCATCTCCCTGGTGGCCTACCAGCACGCCTGACGCCCGCCGACCGTGCCGGTAGGCGACCAAACCCCTACCGGCGCGCCGCCGGCGCGCCCAGCGCACCCCGGACGATCCGCGCCGACTCCGGATTGTCCGCGCACTCCCACACTCCGTGCGGGCAGTAGTCCGTCACCGTCTGGTAGACGGGCCGGTGCGCCGCGAACCAGTCGAGCATCCCCCGCACGTACACCGGGTTGTCCCCGTTCCTGAAGAGCCCCCACTCCGGGTACGAGACGGGCTTCCCGTGCGCCGCCGCGAACCGCACGTGGTGTTCGAGCCCGTACTCCTCGGTCACCTGCTCCTCGAAGGAGAGCCCGGCCGGCTGGTCGTAGGCGTCCATCCCGATGATGTCGACGACGTCGTCCCCCGGGTAGCAGAGCGGCCACGCCACGGCGTCGAGGCCCCGGCTCGGGGTGAAGTCGAAGCGGAACCGCTGCCCCGCCACCTCCCGCAGCACCCCCACGACCCGCCTCCAGTACGCCTTCCAGGCCGTCGGGTCCGGGCCGCAGCGATGGCTGTACGTGGTGCCGTTCATCTCCCAGCCGAGCACCAGGACCGCGTCGCCGAGCCCGTGCTCCACGAGCCGCTCCCCCAGGACCCGGAAGTGCGCGTCGAAGGCACCGCCCGCGCCGCGCCGCAGCCCCGCGCGCACCTCCGCGTCCGGGAGCCCCGCCTCGTTGCGGTCGAGCAGCGGCACGTTCAGGACGAAGAGCCGTCCCGGCCGCTCCTCCTTCCACCGCGCCCAGGGCCCGAAGAGCGCCGGATGCCCCTCGATGTTGGACCAGCGGTCACCGGGCAGGTAGGTGTGCCCGACGGTCAGCGTCTCGCCGCCGAGCCAGGCCTGCACCTGCGCGATCCGCCGCACCCCGGCCTCGTCGGAGCCGGTGAAGAAGCCGGAGGGCACCCCGGGCAGCGGCTCCGGAGTCACCGGCGCCCGGCTTCCGGTGTGCCGCCCGCCGGGCGCGAGCCGCTCGGGCGCCGACAGGACCACGAGAACGGCCGCGAGCAGCACGATCAGTGCGGCCCGCGGCCGGGACAACCAGGGGAGGGGTTTCACGTCAGCTCGTCCAGAAGTCCCACCAGCGGGTCAGGATCAGCATCCCGATGATCCCGATGTGCAGGACGGGCAGGGCGAAGGCGAACTCGCCGAGGAAGGTCCGCACCCCGGCCGGGGCGGGCAGCAGCCGGGCCCGGACGTTGTGCGCGGTCACGTACCAGAACATGACGATGGTGGCGACCCAGGCCAGGCAGCACCACAGGCAGAGCGCGTTGATCTCGTACAGCGACTGGTACATGAGCCAGGTGCAGAAGCCGACACCGAAGAGCATCCCGGCGTTGAGGCCGAGCCAGAACCAGCCCCGGTAGCGGGCCCCGGCGAGCAGCCCGGCACCGGCGGCGACGACGACGGCGTACGTGACGAGCCCGAGCATCGGGTTGGGGAAGCCGAAGACCGCAGCCTGCTCGCTCTTCATGATGTTGCCGCAGGAGACGACCGGGTTCAGGCTGCACCCGGGCTGGAAGCCGGGGTCCTCCAGAAGCTTGAACTTGTCGATCGTGATCACCCAGCCGGCCAGTACGCCCGCCGCCCCGGTGACCATCAGCATCCAGGCGAACGCCCGGCCCGCGCCGAGCCCAGTCCCCGCGGTCTCCCGCGCGGACTCCTCCTGCCGCTGCCCGGGCATCCCGCCCCGTACGTTCACCGTCGCCATGCCGCGACCGCCTTCCGTTGTCTCGCGCTCAGCCCTGGAGGCGCCGCACCGGCATCAGGACGTGCGCGCACTCCGCGAGCATCTCCTCGTCGGAGACGAAGGAACGCAGCCGCGCCTCGTCGACCGGCTGCCCGGGGACGGCCTCGGGCCACGGGCGCACGGAGCAGATGAGGTAGACCTGGCCGCGCTCGCGGGCGGCGGCCTCCCACTCGTCGGGCACCGGGCACTGCACCTTGAGGAAGGGCAGGTTGAGCACGGCGGAGCCGCCCTCGACGATCAGCGTCGCGTTGATCCCGGCGTCCTTCTCCAGGTCGAAGAGCCGGTCGCCGACCGAGAGGTTCATGGACTCCAGGGCCGTCCGCAGCGCCTGCTGACCGGCCTCCGGGCCGTCCCGGCCGTCGCCGAGCGAATACGCCATGAGGAACGGCGTGCCCGCCGAGTCGGCGGAGGGCTCGCTGGACCACGGAATCACCGTGAGAGTTCCCAGCGGAGAGGCGCTGCGCGCCGAGGAAACGACATTGGAAGTGGTCATGAATCCGGATGCTAGTGGCCCAACCCCCCTCCCTCTTCGCCGATTTCACCCGAACGGTCGATATTCACGCCGCTGGCATTTCGAACGCAACGAACCCGGGTTTTCATCGTTGTGCCCTGAGGGCAATTGCCGACCCGAGGAGATCACTCATGATCGTCCCGCGCCGCGTCGCACTGCGGTCCCTCTTCGCTGTGGCGGTCACCGCCTTCACCGGGGGCGCGCTCGGCCGCATCGCGACCCGCACCCCGCCGGGAGCGCCGTCCGGGGCGCCGCGCGGCTCGCGCGACCCGCTCGCCTTCGACGAGATGTACGGAGGCCGCCGCATCCGGGGCTTCTCCGGACCCGGCGGCACCCCGGCCGCCTTCGTCGACGGCCGGCCGCTGCATCTGATGCGCTGCGCCGACGGCGGTTACGTCTCGCCGATCGACCACTACGCGTCCTGCCCGACGCCGCTGGCGGCCACCCGCGCCGCCGTGGACGAGCTGGGGGCGGCCCCGCTGTCCCGGTTCGCCGCCGCCCATGGCGTCCACACCGACCCGACGGGAGGGAGCCCGCGTGGTGTACACGCGTAAGAACCAGCGCGACCTGACCGGCGCCGAGCGCCGGAAGTTCGTCGCCGCCGTCCTGGAGCTCAAGCGGACCGGCGCGTACGACGAGTTCGTCCGCACCCACATCGACCACTACACGGCCGACGGGGAGGGGCGGCTGCGGACCGCCCACATGGCGCCGAGTTTCCTGCCGTGGCACCGCAGGTTCCTGCTGGAGTTCGAGAAGGCGCTGCGCCGGATCGACGGCACGGTCTCCGTCCCCTACTGGGACTGGACCCGGGACAACAGCCCCGCCTCGTCGATCTGGGGTGAGGACTTCATGGGCGGCAACGGGCGGCGCGCCGACCTCCAGGTCATGACCGGCCCCTTCGCCCACTCCGCCGGGCGGTGGAACGTCACGTACGCGATGTCCGAGACCCGCTTCCTAACCAGGGACTTCGGCCGGCCCCACGATCCGGTCGCACTTCCCACGCAGGCCCAGCTCGACGAGGTGATGCGGGAGCGGGTGTACGACGTGGCGCCCTGGAACTCGACGAGCGGCTCCGGCTTCCGCAACCGGCTGGAGGGCTGGGCCCCGGGCCAGGGCAACGAGCGGTTCCGCGTCCACAACCGGGTCCACCGCTGGGTCGGCGGGCTGATGCTCGGCGGCGGCTCCGTCAACGACCCGGTCTTCTGGCTGCACCACTCCTTCGTCGACCTGGTCTGGTCGCGGTGGCAGCAGCGCAACCCGGGCGCCGCGTACCTGCCGGCGGAGCCGCCGCCGCTGGGCGACGCGCAGTACCGCAAGGTCGTCGCCCGACACGAGCCGATGGCGCCCTGGGGGGTCACTCCGGCGGAGCTGTTCGACCACAGCCGGATCTACCGGTACGCCTGACCCCGCACACAGGTGTGTCCCCCCGGCCCGCTGGGGCCGGGGGGACACACCTGTCGAAACGGAGGGGATCAGCCGCCGTAGCCGCCGTTGCCGTTGCCGTTGTCGTGGCCGTGGCCGTCGGCGTTGATGCAGGTGTTGCCGAAGGCCGGGTTGAGCAGGCCGATGACGCTGACGGTGTTGCCGCAGAGGTTGACCGGGACATGGACCGGGACCTGGACGACGTTGCCGGAGGCGACACCGGGCGAGTGGGCGGCGACGGCCTCGGCGCCCGAGTCGGCGACGGCCAGGCCGGCTCCGCTGAGGGCCACGGCACCCGTGCCGGCGAGAACAGCGGCAGCCTTCGCGATACGAGACATCAAGAACTCCTTGGACGTGGAAAGCGACCGCAGGAATCACGGCCGACTCCCCTTCAACGCCGGTCACAAGGTCTGGTCACGGTCATTGCGCCGAACGGGACGAATGAAATCCGAAAAGATCCGAAAAGAGTTGGCCCGCGGACGGAGGGCGCCCGCCGCCGGTTACGACGGGACGGGCCTCGGTCCACGGGCCGCGGCCATGCGACGAGCCTTCTCTTGTAACGATCAACGACCCCGGGGGTGGCGGGGAAGAATCGTGTCTTCACCCGCGTGGGGCGCGCGACGCCGTCAGTGCGCGTTCGGTGCCAGGCCGAGCTGGGGGTCGAGGGCTCCGCTGAGCACGGGGGTGAGGAGCGCGGCCTGAGGCTTCGCCAGGTCCGGCAGACCGGCGAGCCCGTTGCCGCGCGGGGCCTCCACGGGGTTGCCGACGACGGCGCCGGGCGTGGACGCCTTCATCTCCGAGTGCGGGCTGCTGAGGAGTGCCCGGCCGGGGTCGCTGCCGTCCAGGAGCTCGGGCAGCGGCGCGTCCACGACGGTCTTCGGAAGGGTGCTGGTGAGCGGCACGCTGGGCAGGGTGAGGTCCGGCAGGGAGCCGAGGCCCTTCTGGAAGCCGGTGGGCGCGCCGGGCACGGGGACGGGCACGCCGGTGGCCACCGTGGGCGCGTCCATCGGCAGTACGGGCTCAAGTCCCTGGAGCGGGACGATCACCGGTGCCTCGACGGCGGCGGCCGGGGCGGCCAGGGCGGCGGAGGCGAGCGCGGTCATGAGGATTCCCATGCCGGCGTGAGAGCGCAGAGTCATGCTCTGTAGAACGAGCCGTTCGGGGGAAACGTGGCGGAATACCCCCGTGTGCAGCAACGCCCGAGGCCCTCACCGGTGAAGGCGAGGGCCTCGCTTGACGTTGCGTCAGTCCGCGGGGTCAGTGACGGCGGGAGATCCGTCCGCCCCTGAGGTAGACGACGGTGCCGCCGATGATCAGCGCCGCGCTGATGGCGGCCGCGCCCATGAGCGCGGGCTCGCTGCCGGTGTCGGGGAGTTCGGGGCCCGGCGGGGACGTGGGCGGAGTCGTCGGCTCCTCACAACCGGGCTCCGGCTCCTCACCGGGCGTGGGCTCCTCGCACTCGCCGGGCTCCTCCGGATTCGTCGGCGGGGGCGTGGTGTGCGGCGGAGTGGTCGGGGGCTCGGTGTGCGGCGGAGTGGTCGGCGGCTGCGTGTGCGGCGGAGTCGTCGGCGGCTCGGTGTGCGGCGGAGTCGTCGGCGGCTGCGTGTGCGGCGGAGTCGTCGGCGGCTGCGTGTGCGGCGGAGTCGTCGGCGGCTGCGTGTGCGGCGGAGTCGTCGGCGGCTGCGTGTGCGGCGGAGTCGTACG